>CAZXDF010000362.1:0-13018 GCA_964639345.1 uncultured candidatus Brocadiaceae bacterium
TTCCGCTGGGCCTTCGGGGCTGCACGGCTCATGTTTCGCGTGCAGGACAGCCGGCGGTTCTACGCCCTGGACGTCCCGTGGTGCGGGCAGCAGAACCGCGCGCGGCATTTCTGGGCCGGCATGGTCATTGCCGACGGCACGCCGCTGCAGCGCTACCTGAACTTCGCCCTGGTGCCGGGACTGTGCGCTAAGCACCATAGCTGGTACGAGGCGAGGGTCGAGGCGAAAGGGCCGCGCCTGCGCGCCTGGATAGAGGACATACTCGTCGCGGACGTGGTGGACGACACCTACGCCAGCGGGCGCCTGGGCCTGGGCGGGATCACCGCGCTGGGCCAGGATACGCCCCACTTCACCGGCCTCGAGGTGGACGGAAAGGCGACGCCTGCCGCCGACTGGCCCGGCCTGGTGGCGCCGCCTCAGCACTGGATCACCCCCTGCCCCGTAACCGACCCGGAGACTTGCCAGGGCTACGCGAACCTCCTCAAGGGCGAAGGGGGAGCGCTCGTCGTGTTCCTGATCATGGGCAACCCCAACTATGGAGAGTGCAAGCGGACACTCTTTTGCCGTTCGAGCGATGCGGGAAGGACCTGGGCCCCGCCGGAGCCCGCCACGCTTCAGCAGGGTCTGGGCAGCAACTTCGTACGTCGGGACGGGACCTGGGTCTGCGTGTACATGAATACCGCGCCGCACCCGTGCGGGCGGATCAATCCTGGTGGGGGGTCATGGGCCTATTACACCTACGAATCAGACGACGAGGGAAAGACCTGGAAGGGCCCATACGAGCTGAAGCTCGGGGGCGAGCTTCCGCAAGGGTGGGGCCCGGCCGGACCCACGACGATCGTGCGAATGCACGACGGAGCGCTGCTGATGCCACTGGATAGCTCCTGGCAGAAGCCGCCCGGTGTGGGGCCGGAGTTCCTCGGCGTCGGGACGACTTTCATGGTGCGCAGCGAAGACGATGGACGGACCTGGTCGGCACCCGTGCGGTGCGACTCCAGCAACAGGCAGCCCGGCGAGCCGATACCGACGGGCACCTTCGAGGCTGCCCTGGCGGGCACCGGCGGCGAAACGCGCTTTGCGGAGGTCCGCGAGGACGTCGTGATCGGTATCTGCCGTCCGGGTAAGGACCCGTACATGTGGAAGCGGCAGAGTAACGACGGCGGCCGCACCTGGGAGCCCTCCGCCATCGGCCCGTTCCCCGGCTACTGTCCGTCGCTGACGGCGACGGCGAGCGGGGCCGTGGTTGCGACGACGCGGTTCCCGCATTTCGCCGCGCACCTGAGCCGCGACGGCGGGCGCACGTGGGACCCGCCCGTAATCGTCGACTATTCGCAGTGGGCCAACCAGGTGGCGGCCGAGGCCGAGCCGGACGTTGTGGTGGTAACCTACATGGGACATTGCACGGATCCTGGGAAGGCCGACAGCCGCATCGCGCGGCTCCGCGTCACTCCCGATGCCCTCGTCCTCGATCACTAGATCCGTTGAAGGGGCCCGGCGGCACCAACCTGCCACTCGAGACAGCGCCGGGCCTGTTCTCACGGTGGCAGGAATCCATCAGCGATAGGCAAGAGGAAATCGATGGGCAAGAAAGAAGATGTCCGCATCACGACGAATCATGTCATCAACGTTCTCGATCCGAAGCTCGCGGCGCTGCTGGGAGATTACCGGACGCGGCTGGGGGCCCGGACCGCCGGGTTTACAGTGCTGACGGACTGGCACCCGGTCATTCCCGAAGGTTGGGCACAGTTCCCCCAGGCACCGGTCCGGAGGGCTGTGATCTATCGCGGCAATGCCGATACCTGGGCCTACAGCCATCACCAAGCCATCACGAAGTTCGGCGACCGGTACGTGGCCTCGTGGTCGAACGGGTTTTCGCATGAGGACTACGTCGGGCAGGAAGTCCATTGCGCCTGGTCCACGGACGGAATCAAGTGGTCCGATCCACAGGTTGTCGCCCACACAACCGTGGAATCGCGCTTGGTGCGGAACAATGCCGGCCTGTACGCCCGGGACGGACGGCTCTACTGCTACGTGTGCGTCGCGAAGGACTACGGGCGGGACGTGTCCGCGCCGGGGATGAGCGTTCTGAAGAAACAGCACATCCGCCTGGATACCTACGAGACCGAGGATCTGGAGAACTGGACCCTTCACGAGAATACCTGTCCCAACGTCTATTTGTTCGAAGGGCCAAGAGAGACCCAGGGCGGCAAGCTCATGTGCTGCGGGTTCGACCTGCGGGATCATCACGGCATGGTCCTGATCTGGGACGATCCATCTCAGGCGGCCGAGCCGCCGCGGGTGGTTGACCTTTCGCCTTCGCCGGAGGGCGTCCTCCCCGAGCAGGGCACCTGGTATCAGACCGACGACGGGCGCATCTGGATGTACCAGCGGGATTCCACAGTCTCCTGCCGCCTGGCCCTCACCTGGAGCGAGGACGAGGGGGAGACCTGGAGCGACCTGCTCCGCACGGACTTCCAGAACACCTACTCCCGCGCGTTCGCCGGCCGGCTCAGCGACGGGCGGTTCTACATCATCGGCAACAACTACGACCTGTTCCTGGACCGGCGGCACCTTCTCCTCGCGCTGAGCGACGACGGGCGGGTCTTCGACCGCCAGTACACGCTCGTTGAGGGCGACACCACCCGGCGCATCAACGGGCGGCACAAGGAGGACGGTTTCCACTACCCGAACTGCTACACCGATGGCGACACGCTGTTCGTGATCTATTCGGTGAACAAAGAGGACATCGAGGTCCTCAGCGTCGACATGACGCAGGTGGACTGATATTGCGAGCGATCGCTTTTCATGGGCGCCGCCGGCGGTGACTCGACACTGTAGTGACTCGACACCGCGGTGACTCGCCACTGCGGTGGCCGCGGCGGCCAAAGGGAGGACGGCATGAAAGAAGTTGAGCAGACGGCACTGAAGATCGGGGACGGCCGGGACTGGCAGTTTGCGGGCGGGGACTGGGCGGACGGCGAAGGAGGCCTGCTGTCGCTGCGTGAAGAGCTGTTTCGGGCCGAGAGCGAGGGCATGCAGGGGATGCATTTCGCCTTCCACCGGAAGCTCTGCTACCAGGATTGCAGGATGCGGTTCGAGATTTACCTCGAGATGATCACGGACGCAGGCATCATCTTCCGCGCCCGCGACGAATCGCACTTCTACCTGCTGCATTTCACCAACTGCGGGCAACAGTATCGCGCGCAGCACTTCTGGGCCACCCTGTCCAGGATGGACGACAGCGGGTACCTGCGGCCGGTGAAGACGGCGCTGGTGCAACGCGTGCCCAGCACCCAGCGCCTATGGCTACCGGTGGAGGTGAGCATCATCGGGCGGCGGACCATAGTGCGCGTGGGTGATTACGGGCGTTTCGAGGCCGAGGATGATGTCTATCCCGGCCCGGGCCACGTCGGCGTGTTCATGGGATCGTACGGGATCGAGGACTTCCGGCCGCAGATGCGCAACGTGGTTGTGGAGGGCGTCCCCGAAGCCGGCCCCCAGTGGCGGGACGAGGTGCGCCAGCCCACCAACTGGTTCTACCCGGCGCCGAACGACGGGTACGTGTTTCAATCGGCGTCCGGCTTGCTGCGCTTTCCGGACGGCGAGCTGATGCTCAGCTATAACTTCCATCCGGAGGGCGGGACCGACGTGCCCAAGGACGAAAGCCTTCGGCCCGTTCGCAATATCAGGCGCTCCTCCGACAACGGGCGTACCTGGTCGGAACCTGAAACGGGCTTCGAAGGCAAGCCGCACTTCACGCCCGCCGGCCGATTGATCCGGCTGCTCAAGCATGACGAGAGCTACGCGATCAGCGAGTCGGCCGATCGCGGCCGCACCTGGGGGGAACCTGTCCCCAACAACCTGGACACCAGCGTCGGTTTCGGGCACCTTCTGACACTCGCCGACGGGGCGATGGTGGCGTTCGGATCGCGCGGGCACAAGTCAAATGACGAGAAGTTCAGCCTGGTGACGTGGGGGTCCTGGCACTGCCAGGCATTCTCCGCCCGATCCGAGGACGACGGGCTCACGTGGTCGGAGCCGGTCAATGTGGATACGCCGGGCCATGACCGGGAGGGAAACAAGCTCGAGGGAAACATGGACCTGACCGAACTCTCCCCGATGCAGCTATCCGACGGCCGCGTCATGGTCTTCGTCCGGCCGATCTACTCGCCATGGATGTGGGAGACATGGTCGGACGACGGCGGGAAGAGCTGGGGTCCGTGCGTGCGCGGGCCGTTCCCCGGGTATGCGACGCCGAACGTGGTGCGCACCGCCTCCGGCGCGTTCCTGGTCGCCCACCGCATGCCCTGGCTCACCATTCATTGCAGCCAGGACGACGGGCGCACCTGGCAGGGCACGATGATCGACAGCGGCACGTGGGCCATGGGCGCGATGTGCGAGGTGGAGCCGGACCTGGTGCTCTACTGTTACATGGACACGTTTGAAACGCTGATGCGGATGCAGTACCTGCGCGTAACGCCCTCGGGCCTGGAGCCCGTGAGGCCGTAGCCGCGAGAGGTCCGAGAGCTCGGGGAGCAGACGGTCATGAACGTGATCTGGATAGTGGCGGACTCGCTTCGGGCGAGCCGTTTGGGATGCTACGGCTATTTCCGCGACACGAGCCCGGTCATCGACGGGCTCGCCCGGGAGGGGGTGGTTTTCGAGGATTTCTACTGCTCCGGCCTCTCGACCGGGGGGGCGTTCAGTTGCCTGTTCTCCGGGATGCCGTCGATCAGCCACCGCTTCTACGCCACGCCCGCCAGCGTCCCTAACATGATGAACTTCGACGACGGTATCCCGACCCTACTGGAGATCGTCCAGTGCAACAGCGACTACACCACGGTAGCCGTCGACAACCTGATGACTTTCGCCAGCCACATGAAGCAGACCGCGCGCGGGGCGGAATACTACATCAATGTGACCCGTGACGGCGGCTGCCTCTCGCCCGAATACACGGCCGGCGAAGCGAACGCGCGATTCCTGCCGTGGCTCAAGGGGCACAGCGGCGAGGAGTTCTTCGCCTTCGTCCATCTCTGGGACGCGCATCACAACCCGTACCGGGCGCCCGGCTATCGCGACCACTTCAAGCAGCCCCACGGCTCCCTCGAGGGGCTGCCGGTGCGGGAGGCCCCGGCTGGCTACCAGTACGTGCCGGGGTGGGGACGGGTGGGAGAGATCGTATGGGAGAGTTCCGCCATGGACTTTCGCCGGGACATAGACGGCGGGGCAGGCCTGGTGATCGCGGTCAAAGAGGGCGAGGAGGCCGTTACCCAGGACCTGTACGACTGCTCGATCGCCTACATGGACAGCCAGATCGCCGAGATCATCCGCACCCTCTCGGACGAGGGCATCCTCGACGATACGGCCATCGTCCTGACGGCGGACCACGGCGAAGGGCTGGGAGTCCACGGCGTCTGGGGGCACGGGCAGCTCTACGAAGACACGATCCATATTCCGCTCATCATCTGGCGGCCGGGACGCCTGCCCGAGGGGGTCCGGGTGAACGGTTTTGCCCAGCACATCGATATCGCGCCGACGCTGCTTGACCTGGCGGGGATAACGGGCGGCGCCGCGCCGCTGCGTTCGCGGATCGGATGTTCGCTCGTGGTGGACGTCGACATGGAGGGCCGCTCGCTCCTGCCGCAGGTTTGTGGCGAGGAGAAGGGGCCGGAGTTCATCGTCACGGAAGTGCGCCGCGGCCCGAGCGATCCGGGATACCGTTCGGTCAGGACGAAGTCCTGGAAGCTGATCGAGAGCCTTGCCGGCGAGCGCCAGCTCTACAATCTGGACGATGACCCGGTCGAGAAGATCGACCTTGCCGACGCGCAGCCGGCCAGGACGGAGGAGATGTCCAGGGTGCTCCACAAGTGGATCGAGCAGCACCTGGAAGATGGCGAGGAAGACCCCATGCGCATCTGGCCGCTGTGAGCGCCGGCGCTCGTTTCGCCGGCGCCGGTTACTGACGGCGCGCCGCTCGCGTGCCCCGGATGAACCCGAGAGGAATTGGACATGACCTCGTACGAACGCATCATGGCAGCCATGGAGTTCCGCGCCCCGGACCGCCTGCCGCGCTGGGACAGCTACGACATCTTCGGCGATTTCACCCAGCGCTGGCGTAGGGCCAGGGGGGTTACCGACGATGTGTCGCCGGCGGATTGCTACGGGATCGACATGGAGATCGTAGCGTGTAAAGAGGGGGCGTTCCCGTCGCTGGAAGGGGTCGTGGGTCAGGACGGAGACTACGAGCTTTTCCGCGACTATTGGGGGCGCACGGTGCGACGGCGGCCGGGCGACGCCTACTTCATGGAGACGATCGCGACGATGCTCGATAGCAAGGGCGACCTCGACCGCCTGGAGTTCGAGGACCCGGCGGCCGACCTCCGCTTTGTGGATTACATGGAAAAAGTCGAGCACGAGCGCGCGGCCGGGCGCGTGCCGTGCACGAAGATCGGCGGAGTCTACATCCGCACCCAGTTCATGCGGCGCGAGGATCGCCTCCTCATCGACATGGCCACGGACGAGGCCTTCTGTCACGAGCTGTTCGGCCGCATGGCTGACCACCTGCTGGAGGTAGGCCTGGAGGAGCTGCGGCGCGGCGACACGTGGGATACCGGCATCTGGGTCTTCGACGACTTCGCCAATAGCCGCGCGCCGATGTTCTCGCCGGCGATGTGGGACAAGTACTTCCTGCCGCTTTACTCCCGCATGATCGACACCTGGCGGGCCGCCGGGTGCAAGCATTTCTTCCTGCACAGCGACGGCAACATCGTGCCCGCCATCGACGGCCTCCTGGCCGCCGGCTTCGAGGGCTTTCACCCGCTCGAACCGCGCACCGGAATCGATCCCGTGAAGCTGCGCCAGAAGTACGGCAAGCGAATAGTCTTCATCGGGGGGGTGTGCAACGCGCGCGTCATGCCTCGGGGCGATAAGCGCGAGATCGAGGCGGCCGTGCGGCCGCTCATCGAACTCGGCCGCGAGGGCGGCATGATCATAGGGATGCACTCGATCGGCGACGATATATCGGTGGAGGCTTACGATTATTACATCAGCCTGCTGGACAAGTACGCCAATTACAGCCAGGCCTGAAGCCACGGAGGCGATCCCGGCATGAGCACGGAACACATGAGCGGCGGGGAGGCCGTCGTCGCCACCCTGCAGAAGCACGGCGTGCGGACCGTCTTCGGCATTCCCGGCGGCCACTGCCTACCGATATACGACGCCCTTGCGCGGCAGCAGCAGGTGAGGCACGTCCTGGGGCGGCACGAGCAGGGCCTCGGCTTCATGGCGGACGGCTACGCGCGGGCGTCCGGTCGCATAGGCGTGGCAATCGTCACCAGCGGACCCGCGGTGGCCAACCTGGCCGGCGCCCTCGGCGGGGCCACCACGGACACCTCCCCCGTGCTCGTGATAGCATCCACCGTTCCTTCCGATCTCGTGGGAAAGAACCGCGGCGGGCTGCACGACTGCGGCGAGGCCCTGGAGATCGTGCGTCCCGTCTGCCGGCACGTGCGGCGATGCACCACCGTGGAGGAGATATCTCACGTCCTTGCCGAGCTCATCCACCGCCTGCGCAGCGGCCGGCCCGGGGCCGCCTTCTGCGAGATACCGTGTGACGTCCTTGCTGCCGAGGCGGAGCTTGAGGTTGCTGAGCCGCTGCCCGTAGTCCGGCCGGCGCCGGACCCGCAGGCCGTTGCGCGGGCGGTGGAGCTTCTGGGCGCTGCCGAGCGGCCGCTTATCATCGCGGGCAAGGGGGCCACGATTAGCGACGCGGGGGCCGAGGTGGGCGAGCTGGCGCGGCGGCTGGGGGCGCTGGTTCTGCCGACCACACTGGGCCGCGGGATTCTTCCCGGCGACGACCCGCGCGTGATCACCCACGACGGGGCGACGGTCACGAAGGTCTACGAGGTGGTTGCCGAGGCGGATGTGGTGCTGGCCGTGGGCACGATGTTCCGGCAGGAGGACACGGCCGAGTGGGCCCTGCGTCCGGGCGAGAGGCTGATTCACATCGACATCGACCCGGAGGAGATCGGCCGCTCCTACCAGCCCGAGGTGGGCATTGTCGCGGACGCAAAGGCAGCCCTGGGCGCCCTGCTGGAGGCGCTGCCGGAGAGGGCGCCGGCGGGCGAACCCTGGCTGGCCCGCGGGAAGACCGCCGAGAAGCAGCGACTCAAGCGGCGGCGCGAACAGGGGCCGCTGGAGATGGCGGTGCTGGACGTCTTCCGCGCCGCCCTGCCGCGGGACGGCATCGCGGTGTGCGACCGCTGCAGCCTGGGATACTGGGCCTTCCGGTGCATGTCGGCCTACGCGCCGCGCACCTTCCAGTTCCCCCTGGGATACGGAGGCCTGGGCGGGGCGCTGCCGGGGGCCGTGGGCGCCAAGCTGGCCCGGCCGGAGCGCACGGTCGTGTGCGTTATCGGCGACGGCGGGTTCCAGTTCACCGGCACGGAATTGGCGGTCGCCGTCCAGGAGAACACCCCTATCAC
The DNA here is from genome assembly GCA_964639345.1 of uncultured candidatus Brocadiaceae bacterium. GTDB lineage: Bacteria > Planctomycetota > Brocadiia > SM23-32 > SM23-32 > CAZHPE01. The sequence continues at coordinate 8,484 of CAZXDF010000362.1, forward strand.
CATCGTGCTGTGCAACAACTCGGCCTACGGCGCGATCCGCGCCGGGCAGGATCGCAATTACGGCGGCCGGCGCTTCGGCGTCGAGCTGCGCAACCCTGATTTCCAGAAGCTCGCCGCCGCCTACGGCATTCCGGCCGTGCGCGTGGGCGAGGTGGATTCGTTCAGGGCCGCCCTCACGAAGGGCATCGGCTCGGATGAGCTCAACTTGATCGAGCTGACCGCCGAGCTGATGGACCCGCCATCAGTCACGCTCACAGGAGACGATACATGAGTGGAGGGCGAGCCGACTTGAAGCCGCTCATTCAATGGACGGAACACGGAGACCCGGACCTCGTGCCAGTGGTGATGGCTTCCGGCCAGTCCACCGCCGCTTCCTACTTCGGGGTGCCCGTGCGCACCGAAGGAAAGTCCGCGTCTTTCACGGAGGTGCCGGAATCGCCGGTTACCCCCGAGATGGTGCTCCGGTGCAGCCGCGAGACCGGCATTCATGTAGCCCCCGGCCTGGGCTACTCGACGGCCCTGGTGGCCATTGAGTTCATGGACGATGTCGAGATGATCGTGCGCGAGGAGCCCTGTTCGGAGGGCCTGCGCCGCTTCACCACCATCCGCACGCCGAAGGGCGAGCTTTCGGACGTCTTCATCACGCCCGTGGGGAAACCGGCGTGCTGGGAGGAGCATCTGGTGAGTACTGCTGAGGACCTCCCGGCGTTCGAGTACCTCATAGAGGAGGCCGCCCGCGCGAGCGCAGAGGACGACCGCGTGCGGGAAAAGGTCACGGCCAGCTTCCGCGCGCAGGCCGAGAAGTGGCCCGCCGAGGTTGCCCTGTCTGCGATAATGGCGGTCCCCACGTTTGCGCTGACCTGCAACCTCTACATGGACACCACCGCCGCCTTCTACCTGATGGCCGATCACGCGCCGTTGTTGGATCGCCTTTTCGAGGCCGAGGAGCGCCGCAACGCCGTCGTGATAGCGTGCGCCGCCGAGGCGGGAGCCGACTACATCAGGGGGGCCATAAACGGGCTGGAGCTTTATTCACCGACCATCTACGAACGCTACTTCATCCCCCAGGCGCGGACCATGCACGAGCAAGCACATGCCCTCGGCCTGCGGGCGTGGGTGCACACCTGCGGCCACATGCACAGGCTCATCCAAGCGGGGACCTACGAGGCCATGGACGTGGACGTGCTCGAGAGCCTATCCCATCCGCCCCTGGGCGACGTCGATGAACTGGGAGAGGACCGCGCCAGGCTGGGCACTTCGATCGCCACCCGCGGCGGGGTCAACGTGAGCCTCTTCTACGAGCCGGACCTGGACGGGGTTCGCGCCCGGACCCGCGAGGTGGCCGAGCAGACCCGCGGCTACCGCCACATGATCGGCGATACGAACGACTCTTTCCCCCCCTACCCGCGCGAGAACATCCTGGCGGCGGTGGATGAGTTGGATAAGATGGGGGTGCTGCTTCGGGCGTAAGGCGCTGCTCCAGAACCCCATGCGGGCTTCGGCCGGCTACGGAGGCTGAATGCCACGCCCCTATTGGCCCACCTGATCGTCGCTTTCCGGGCGGGGCGGGGCGAGGGTTATGAGGATGTGGCTGCGGTCTTCGTCGCGCTGCTCCAGGAGAATCTGGTGGCGCCGCGCCAGTTCCAGCAGCGCCAGGAACACGCCGATCGTGCGCGCCCGGCCCCGGTCGGTCTCAAGGAACTCAAGGAACTCAAGAGACCCCGAGGCCCCGCCGCGCTGGGCGAGCCTGTCCATGATCTCGTCCATGTAGGCGCTCACTGGCACGTCGTCGTAGACGATGTGCTGGGGTTCTTGAAGCTCGATCTGGTGCACGACCTCGGCGTATGCGCTCACCAGGCCCCAGATGTCCACGTCCTCCAGGAGGCTCTCGGGGGTGAACGGTTCGGGCTCCTCCTCCACCAGGACGGGGACTCGGGCGGACTTCAGCGCGTGCCGCCGCCGCAGGGCCTCGAGCGCCTCGGCGGCTTCCTTGAACTGCTTGTATTCAAGGAGCCGGCGCACGAGTTGGTCGCGGGCGTCGTCGGGCTCTTCGTCCTCGAAGCGGACCTCTGGCAGGAGGCTGCGGCTCTTGATGTCCATGAGCGTGGCGGCCATCACGAGGAACTCGGCGGCCATGTTCACGTCGAACATCTGCATCGTGCGGAGCACCTCGAGGTACTGGTCGGTGATTCGCGCGATGGGGATTTCGAGCACGTCGACCTCGTTGCGCCGCACCAGGTGCAGCAGCAGGTCCATGGGCCCGCTGAAGACATCTAGCACCGTGCGGAACCCGTCAAGCGACGCCTCGCCGCCATCCACCTCGGTTCCGTCCTGGTTTGCAGCTTCGTCCATCAGAGCAGTCCGATGAGCCAAAAGAGGTTCTGCCCGGCCAGCAGGCTGCCCAGCCACCAAGACGGCCGGACGATGACATGCCACAGGATGGGCACGTTAAGGAAGAAAGAGACGAAGATGGCGCCAAACAGGACCGCGAAACCGTACTGACGGTTCCAGGCGCGATACTTCAAGGCCATTCCGTATGGGAGCTTGTACTCAAGGATGTGATGTCCGTCGAGCGGGCCGAGCGGGATGAGATTGAAAATGCACAGGCAGAAGTTGATCAGAACCATCATGGCCAGAATGCCGATGACGAACTCACTGTGTACCCGCAGGGCCAGCAACACCCGGATCACCATGCACCACAGCACCCCCTGCGCAAGGTTGGACAGCGGGCCCACCGCACTCGTCAGGATCATGTCGCGGGAAGGGTGACGGAAGTTCCCAGGATTGATCGGCACCGGCTTGGCCCACCCGATGGGGGCGAAGAGAATCATCAGCGTGCCCATCGGGTCGAGGTGGGCCAGGGGGTTGAGCGTCACCCGGCCGTGCGCGGCCGGCGTGGGGTCGCCGCACCTGTGCGCGCAGTAGGCGTGGGCGAATTCGTGGAGCGTGAGCGCCGGCAACAGTGCGAACAGCCGTATCAGGCGCTCGTATATCCAGGCCGCATCCAATGAAACGTCTCCTTCTGGCTCCAGGCCGAAAACACAGCGGGCGCCCCTGCGACGTCCTGCCCGTGGGCCGGCACACCCATCCTACCGCTTTCGGGCGAGCGGGCGCAACGGCGGTGCGCCCAGGCGCGCATGTCAGACGGGTGGGGCCTCCGCGGCGCGATGGTCGCGAGGCTTGCGCGGCGCATGGATTGGCCCGTGCGGTTGCGGACCGGAGGCCGGCATTACGCGCCGAACAGCTCCCGCTCCACCAGCAGGCACAGGATGTGGATCACCGTCTGGTGGGCTTCCTGGACCCGAGGGGTGTGGTCCGCCGGGACGATGAGCGCCAGATCGCACAGCCCCGCCATCCGCCCCCCCCCGCTCCCCGTAAGGCCCAGGGTCACCGCGCCCACGCGCCGGGCCTCCTCCAGGGCGAGGTTCACGTTCGCGGAGTTGCCGCTCGTGGAGATGCCGACCACCACGTCCCCCTCGCGCGCGAAGGCCTGCACCTGCTTGACGAACACCTCGTCGACGCCGTAATCGTTCGCAATGGCCGTGAGCACGCTCGTGTCCGTCGTCAGCGCCTGGCAGGGCAGCGGCCGCCTCTCCATCTGGAACCGGCCCACCATCTCGCCGGCCAGGTGCTGGGCGTCGGCGGCGCTGCCGCCGTGTCCCATCGCGTAGAGGCGCCGGCCCGAGCGCAACGCCTCGGCGATCGTCCGCGCCATGCGCTCTATCAGTTCCGCCTGGCCCACCAGCGCCTCATGCAGGCGCGCCGTCTCCCTGAGAACCTTCTCGATCTCCGCCTTCATTGCCCTCGTGGATCCTCTGAATGATATCGCTGGTGGAAAGGCCCTCAACCTCCGGCGCAAGCTCCACCCGTCCGCCGTAGCTTTCCACAAGCTCGCAGCCCACAACGCCCTTCTTGCCGTAGTCGCCGCCCTTGACCAGAACGTCCGGACGAACCCGTTCGACAAGCGGCAGCACGCTCTTCGTCCCGAAAACCACCACGTAATCCACGTCCGCGAGTCCGGCCAGCATGCGGGCGCGCGCGCCCTCGCCGTTGACCGGCCGACCGGGGCCTTTCAGCTCCCGCGCGGACGCGTCGCTGTTTATGCCCACAACGAGCATGTCGGCCTGTGCGCGGGCGAAACGGATGAGCTGAAGGTGGCCGACGTGCAGCAGGTCGAAGCAGCCGTTCGTGAACGCCACCTTCTCACCCCGCGCCCGGCGCGTCTCCAGAATGGACAGCAACTCGTCCAGGGACTCGACCTTGCGCAGGGCCGGGTCCGCTTCCACCCTGATCTCCGTCAGCATCTCGGCCCGCGATACCACCGCCGCCCCGTGACGGGTGACCTCCACACCGCCTGCGAAGTTGGCCAGTTCCGCCGCCCGGCGCAGGGTCGCCCCCGCCGCCAGCGCGAGCGTAAACGCCGCCGCCACCATGTCGCCCGCCCCGGTCACGTCGGCCACCTCGCGCACGTGCGCCGGCGCGAGGTCCTCTTCGCCCTCGGCGGTTGCGAAGTATATGCCGTCGCGGTCCAGCTT
>CAZXDF010000363.1:0-7225 GCA_964639345.1 uncultured candidatus Brocadiaceae bacterium
TATGACTTCCTGGACGCGCGGCGGATCAAGCTGCGCCTGGACGGCCGCGGCCATCTTCGCCTGACGATCGATGGCGACCGCTCCTACCTGGACATCAAGGTCGTGAAGGCGTTCCCTCACAGCGAGCCGCTCGGCTACTTCGGCCTGCTCGATGCGCGCGCGGGCGACAAGGTCATCGGCATCGTCGTGGACCCTGCCGAGATGGATTCCACCTCCGAACAGGCCGTTGAAGGGGCGCTTCAACACCACTACTTCATCCCGACGATCACCCGGGTCACGAGCCTGAAAGAAGAGTTCGGGGCGGTCTACATCGAGGCGGAAACCGACCGGGGGCCGCGCCATTTCGTGGCCCGGGGCATCCGCGACGGCATCGAGGACCTGGGCGACGGCTCGCTGCTGCTGCCGGACGTGGACGGCAACCGCTACCGCATCGTCGACTGGCGGCGGCGGGGCCCCAAGTCCAGACGCCTGCTGGAGCGGGTCATATAGCGCGCCGTCACCTTTCCTACCCCGGTTCCCCGCCGCGCCGGATCACCCGCCCCCGCCCAGGAAGCCCGCGATGGCGGTGAGAGGGACGCCGTCGATTGCGATCTCGGGCGCGTAGACCACCTCGTCCGCCGCCCACACGATCACGCCCCGATGCTCGCCCCCGACGCCGATGACGTTGTTGAACAGGCGCCCAACATGGTCGTCCATGCGCACCACGTTCGGCAGGAGCGGCTCGACGATTCGGCCGCCGCGGATTAGGTGACTGTCGGCGATCACGGTGCAGGTGAAGTCCCCCGCGTTTAGGCCGTTCACCGGGTAGGTGTACCAGATCCGGCCCACGTAGACCCCATCGCCGACGGCCCGGAGTAGCTCGTCGCGGTCCATCGGCTCGGCGGACTCGATGATCGCATTCGTCGGGGCGGTGCCCGGCGTGCCGGCGTGGCCGCGGCCGCCGCCGGTCCGAAACCGGAAGCCGTTGCGCGGCACAAAGGCCTGCGGGTGGTCGGCGGGTTCGACGCCCAGCTTCTCCCGTCCCTTCGGGTCCTTCAGGATGCGGCGAGAGTCGTAGTAGTCGGCCAGCGTCCCCACCATCACACCGCCGCGGATCAGGTCCGTGCGCCCTGTGGGGAGGCCCTCGCACGTGATGCCCTTCGAGCCCATGCGCCCGGCCAGGGCGCCGTGGTCGTAAAGGGAGAGCTGCGCGTCCATCACCTGCTGCGTGAGCTTGCCGAGGTAGCACGAGCTGGAGGCGTAGATGCTGCCGAGGTCAAGCGACGGCAGCACGACGTGCGTAAGGATGTCCGTCACGGCTTGGGGACCCAGCACGACGCGGTACTTGCCCGATTCGATCTTCCGTCCGCCCACGGCGGCGAAGGCATTTTCGGCGGCCTCGGCTCCCACAGCCCCGGAGAAGTCGCCACGCCGCGCCCCCGTGCACCAGCCCGTCCCCTTGGCCTGCTCCGCCTCCACCATCGCGGTGAGCGCCGCCATTACGAGGGTCGTCTCGTCCGTCTGCACCCGAGGCATACTGGAGCTGGCCACGGCCATGCGTTCCTGGACGATGGTGACGTCGCCGCCGAGGATGAAACCGAGCGCGTCCGCACTGCGCCCGAGCCGACCGGCGACGCTTTCGAAAACCTCCAGCGCCCCCTCGACGGCCTCCCATCCCAGCCCCACCAGGTCCTCGTCGGCCATTTCCATGATGGCGGGGTCATGATAGTCCTCGAGCGTGCGCTCTTCGTCCGTAGGGCGGGGGAGGCTCTCAAACGAGGGGTCGGCCACGGCGCCGGCGCGCGCCTTCTCAAACGCCGAACGCACGGCCCCTTCGCTCAGGTCGCCGGTCTCTTGGCCCGAGCCGATGCGCGCCTCCGCCCCGTCGAAGACGACCTGAAGCCCCACTCCGAACGAGGCGGTCGACTTCGGCTCAAGCACCCCTTCGCACGGGATGTGCGAGGTGTAGTCCAGGCGCGCCACAAGGATATCGTTCGCCGCCACGAAGGCCTCCGCCTCCCGCACGCCTTCCCGAGCCTGCGCCCAGCGCAGGGCCTGCTCGGCCGCCTCCTGGAGCCTACCCAGTTCCTGCATCCCTCACCTCTTCCTCCCAAGAGAAGGACTATTAGGAAAACCGACTACATGCCCACGGAAGACACGGAAACGCACGGAAAAGCAAGAAAAACGTCAGACCCGCCTCTTGCCGTCTTCCCTGTCACTCCGTGTATTCCGTGGACCAGAACGCTTTCGAACATCTAACAGAATGACAGCCGCGGATAAACGCAAATGAACGCAGATAAGGAAAACGACAAGAGGATAGGAAAAACAGCACATGGCAGCTCCCCCTGTGTTCTTGTCCGTATCTGCGTCTATCCGCGTTCATCTGCGGCTAAATCTTTTCTTGTTGGAGCTTCTTGGTTCTCTCCCTCTTTCCGGGGTGTTGTCTTCTCAGCCCCTGCCCGTGACCCGCGCTCGGCTGCGCAGCGTGGGGGCGCCGTTGCCGAGTTTCTTGACCTGCATGGGCTGCCCTTTGCCGCAGTTGGGGATGGGGCTCAGGCGGAAGTCGCTGCCCACCGCATCCACGCTCGACAGGAAATCCTTGCTGTCACTGGTGACGCCGCCGTCGCGGTAGAGCTGTCCGATCCGGCCGCCTCGTATCTCGTATGCCCGGCGGGCCGTGATGCGGAAGTTCTCCCGGCTCTCGCTAATCGACGGGACGCGCATGGCGACGAGGTAGTAGCCGTCCTCGACCTCCGAGATGATCTGCTCCCGCGACGTGCGCCCGCCGGCAATGCAGGTGTTCGACATGCGGATCAGGGGCACGAGCGAGGCGTCCGTGGCCCGGTAGTGTCCGTTCGGCTCGGCGCCGGTCAGGGCCGCCGTCTGGCGGCTGTTCATGAAGCCGCTGAAAACGCCGCGGTCGATGTGCACGACCTTCCGGGCTGGCGTGCCCTCATGGTCGTACTCGTAGTGCCCGTAGCCCGGCAGGGATGGGTCCGAGTAGGCCGTCACGAGGGGCGAGGCGATCTGCTCGCCGATCCGGCTGCGGTCCAGGTCGCCCAGCAGCCACGAGCGCCCCGCGTAGGCCGTCTCCCACTTCAGCGCCCGGTCCAGCTCCGTCGGGTGGCCTATGATCTCGTGGGCCAGCAGAGCGTTGTAGTGCGGGTCGGTCACCACGGTCACCTCGCCCTCGCTCGCGGGCAGGGGCGGGGCTGCGCAGAGCTCCACCGCCTCGCGGGCCAGGCCCAGCGCGAACTCGTGCAGGCCGGGGCATGCCAGCAGCGACTCGTCCGTGATGCCGCGTTCCAGGACCTCCCAGCCCCTCTGGTGCCCGATGTAGTCGTAGTGTTCCTGCCCGGCCTCCCCGTTGTTGGCCACCACGAAATGCATTCCCTGGGTCAGGGCGTAGCTCCGGTCGATCAGGGCGCCCTCGCTGGAGGCGAAGATGTCTCGGGCCAGGAAGGTCACCGCCTGCACGGCGTTGTATCGCACGTCGCCGCTCACGCCCGCGACGGCCTTGGATATGTCGGTGCACAGCCGGCACGCCGCCTGTGGGTCGATGCTCCGGGGGTCGGTCTCGTAGATGGCCGCGACGACGTCCTGCCGCACCTCTATGGGGGCCAGCTCGTAGGAACTGAGGCTCCCGCCCGCGCCGGGGAAGCGCTCGGCGGCGGCCCTCTTGCGCGCGGCGCCGGCCCGTGCGCGCTCGTGGGAGTGGCCAATGGCCTCGGCCACGATCTGCGGCAGGCGCGACACGTCGGACGGGCCCAGGGTGAGGCCGTAGTGCCCGGAGGCTGCAGCCCCGTTGCCCGCCACCACGCGCACGCCCAGGGCCAGCTCGAAGTCCCGGACGCTGGCCTTTGGCTCCCCGTTCTCCGCCCAGGCGGCGCAGCCCTCGCTGACCTCCAGACGCACGTCGCCGTAGACAAAGCCCGGCAGCCTCTTGCCCTCGCCCTCGATCACGTTCAGGACCTCGGCCTTCACGGCATCGAGATCCTCACAGCGGATACCCGGCGTCTTGCCCATTTGGATGCCCTCTTCCCGTGTGGACCTGCGCGGCATGTTCTTGCTTGCGCTCCAGGCATTATAGCGCCAAAGACTCCCACATGCCGGGGTATCTCCAGGAGCGCCTGGGGGCTACGCGCGTTTTGACGCTCCGCATGTTCATGAGGTATACTAACAGCGGTCGGGAAGCGTGTTCGCCGGCCGAACACGTCCCTGTGAACCGTTACCCTTTGACATTCCTCGCCCGCGGCACGGACGCGCCTGCGCGCCTTCACGGGAGTCTGACGATATGCGATGGTTCCTCAGGTCGAAGATACATACCGCCACTGTCACAGAGGCGAAGGTTGAGTACGTCGGCAGCGTCGGGATCGACGCCGAGCTGGTCGAGAAGGCGGGGCTTCTGGCGGGCGAAAAGGTGCTGATCGTAGACAACACCAATGGCGCCCGCGTGGAGACCTACGTGATCCTTGAGGAGCCGGGCTCAGGCGCCATCCGCGTGAGGGGCGCCGCTGCCAGGCTTATCAAGGGCGGAGATCGGATAATCGTGATGGGTTTCGAGCTTGCGGACGAGCCGGTTGAAGTCAAGAACGTCCTGGTCGACCAGGAGAATCGATTTGCCCGGTATCTGTGAGCGGGGGAGACGCCCGTGCCGATCTATGTGTATCGTTCGGCTGGCGAGGGGTGCGAGCGGTGCCGCGACGGGCTTGAGGTGCTCCAGGAGATGCGCGAGGCGCCGCTGAAGGCCTGCCCGCATTGTGGCCGCCCGGTCGAGAAGGCGCCGGCGGGTTTCAGCGCCGGCAAGGCCTCGGTGCTGGGCAGCAGCAACCTGAAGGAGCACGGGTTCAAGAAGCTGCGGCGCACGGACAAGGGTGGCTACGTCGATGATACGTGAGGGCCACGATGGCCTATGGACGCATTGCCGAGAACTATCGTCGCATTCGGGAGGAGCTGCCCGGCGAGGTCGACATCCTCGTTGCCGCCAAGGGCTGCAACCCCGGCGAGCTGGCTGAGGTCATGGAGGCCGGGGCGCGCATCTTGGGCGAGAATTACGTTCAGGAGGCCGAGGCGGCGATGGCCGTGCTGGGGGAGCGAGCCGGCACGGCGCAGTGGCACATGATCGGCCGCCTGCAGCGCAACAAGGTCAGCAAGGCGCTCGGCCTGTTCGATCTGATTCAGACGGTGGATTCGGCCCGGCTGGCCCGTGCGCTGAACAATCGGGCAGCCGAGCCGCTCGGGGTGCTGGTGGAGGTGAACATCGCGGGCGAGGAGAGCAAGTCCGGCGTGGCGCCGGGCGAGGTGTTGCCCCTGCTGGAGGAAATATCGGCCCTGGATAAGCTGAGGGTGGAGGGCCTTATGACGATGGAGCCGTACTTCGACGACTCCGAGGAGGCCAGGCCCTACTTCGTTCGGATGCGCGAGCTGTTCGAGAAGCTCCGGGGCGTGAGCCTGCCGAACGTCGACCTCCACATCCTGTCCATGGGCATGAGCAACTCCTGGCGCGTGGCCGCCGAGGAAGGCGCCAGCATGGTGCGACTCGGCTCGGCCATCTTCGGCCCGCGCGGTACGTGAAGCAGAAGGAGACACAGATTTACACTGATCGAGCACAGGTCAGAATGAAGGGGATTATGAGGAACCTGGGAGAACGGAAGAAGGATCTCGACAGCGACGGCTGCAAGCACACGGTTCATCGTAATCAGTGAGAATCTGTGTCAATCAGTGTCCAAATCCGTTTCGCTGTCTTGCCGTAGGAGGTTCGGCCGGCCAGGCCGGCAAAGGACGAGGATATGACGCAGCTTGAGCTGGCAAGAAGCGGGCAGGTTAGCCCCGAGATGGAGCACGTGGCTGCCGAGGAGGGCATGGACGCGCAGGCGCTTCTCGCACGGGTGCGCGAGGGGCGCGTGGTGATCCCCGCCAACGCAAACCACAAGGGCCCTCGGCCCGTCGGCGTGGGCGAGGGTCTGCGCACGAAGGTCAACGCCAACATCGGCACCTCGCCGGGCCGCTCGTGCGTGGAGGCGGAGCTCGCCAAGCTGCGCGCCGCGCTGGAGGCCGGCGCGGACACGGTGATGGACCTGAGCATCGACGGGGACCTGGACGCGATCCTCCGGCAGATACTGGCCGACTGCCCCGTGCCGTTGGGCACAGTGCCGATCTATAGCACCGCGGTCCGGTGCGGCGGCGGGGCCGAGATGACGCCCGAGGCCTACCTTGAGGACTTCGAGCGGCATGCGCGCGCCGGCGTGGACTTCGCAACCGTGCACGCGGGGGTCACCCGGGAGTGCATCCCGCTTGCAGAAGCGCGCCTGATGGGCGTGGTGAGCCGGGGCGGCTCGCTTCTGATCAAGTGGATGCGCGAGCGCGGGGCCGAGAACTTCCTGTACGAGCGCTTCGATGACGTGCTCGACATAGCCCGCACGCATGATGTCACGCTGAGCCTCGGCGACGGGCTGCGGCCCGGGTGCATCGAGGACGCGACGGATGAAGCCCAGATCACCGAACTCAAGACCCTCGGCGAACTGGCCCGGCGCGCACGCGGGCGGGGCGTGCAGGTGATGATCGAGGGCCCGGGACATATCCCGCTGCACGAGATCGCTGAGAACATGCGCATGGAGAAGGAGCTCTGCGACGGCGCGCCGTTCTACGTGCTCGGGCCGCTGCCCACCGACGTGACCCCCGGCTACGACCATATCGCGGGCGCGATCGGCGGCGCGCTGGCCGCCATGTCCGGCGCGGACTTCCTCTGCTACGTCACGCCGATGGAGCACGTGGGGCTTCCGGGACCGGAAGACGTGCGGCAGGGGGTGATCGTCACGCGCATCGCCGCCCACGTCGGCGACATCGCGAAGGGTATAGGAGGCGCCCGGGAGCTCGACGGCCGGATGAGCGAGGCACGCGGGCGGCGCGATTGGGACGCGATGCTCCGGCTCGCCCTCGACCCCCGGCGGTTCGGCGAGGTCCTTACCGACGAGGCCCGCGACGGTCAGTGTTCGATGTGCGGCGAGTTCTGCGCCATCAAGGTCTTCCGCGGCGAGGACGAGGCATAACAGCCCGTTGAAGAAGTTGTAGGGGCACGGCATGCCGTGCCCGCGCACGGTTCTGAACGCGGAGTTCGTGTGCATCAGGGCCGATCGACCTGCACCATGCCTGTCGATCGCGATTCTTCAACAGGCCGTAGCCGCGAGAGGTCCGAGAGCTCGGGGAGCAGACGGTCATGAACGTGATCTGGATAGTGGCGGACTCG
>CAZXDF010000364.1:0-4708 GCA_964639345.1 uncultured candidatus Brocadiaceae bacterium
CGGCCAGATCGAGCGTATCTGGCGCCTGCGTCTGGTAGCGCTCGCCCTTTTCCAGCAGGTCTTTCATCATGCCCTGCTCCTTGGGGTTTCCCCGGCGCCTGTCACTTCTCTCCCGGGCGAAATCTACTCGCGCCGCCCGGGCCTGTCAAGGTCCCGCCCGTCGTCCCGCTGCGGGCAGCCCGATGCCGTACCAGTCGTCCTCGGGATCGATGCCGCCCGCCGGCGTTTCTCAGGATACCACGCGGGCCACGTGCCAATCGCTTGCGTTTGGCCCTGGAGGCCTGTATTCTCATCTGTGCATCCATTTGCGGACGCTGTCCGCAGAACGATAGATCTCCCAAACGGGGAAAGCAGCCATGGCCGAACGAACGGTGATAACGGGCGGCGCCGGTTTTCTGGGTTCGCACATTTGCGATCGTTTCCTGGCCGAGGGCCACGAGGTAGTCTGCGTCGACAACCTTCTGACCGGCAGCGCAGAGAACATCGCCCATCTGATCGGCCGCAACGACCGATTCGTCTACCTCAAGCACGACGTGACGGAGTACATCCACATCAGCGGCCGGGTGGACAACGTCCTGCACTTCGCCTCGCCGGCCAGCCCGGTCGACTACCTGCGCCTGCCCATCCAGACGCTGAAGGTCGGCGCCCTCGGCACGCACAAGGCCCTGGGGCTGGCGCTGGATAAGAACGCGCGCTTCCTGCTCGCCTCCACCAGCGAGGTCTACGGCGACCCGCAGATTCACCCCCAGAGCGAGGACTACTGGGGCCACGTCAACCCCGTCGGCCCCCGCGGCGTCTACGACGAGGCCAAGCGCTTCGGCGAGGCCATGACCATGGCCTATCACCGTTCGCACGCGCTCAGGACGCACATCGCGCGCATCTTCAACACCTACGGCCCGCGGATGCGCCTGGACGACGGCCGGTGCCTGCCCACGTTCATGGTGCAGGCCCTGACCGGCCGGCCGCTGACGGTCTACGGCGACGGAAGCCAGACGCGAAGCTTCTGCTACATCGAGGACGAGGTCGATGGCCTCTGGCGCCTGCTGCACCAAGACGAGGCCTATCCGGTCAACATCGGCAACCCGGCCGAGGTGACGATCCTGGAGTTCGCCAGGGAGATCATCGAGTTGACGGGATCGAAGAGCGAGATCGTCTTCAAGTCCCTGCCGGAGGACGACCCACAGGTGCGCCAGCCCAACATCACAAGGGCCAGGGAGCTTCTGGGCTGGGAGCCGAAGGTCGAGCGCAGGGAAGGCCTTCGCCGCACGCTCTCCTACTTCCAGGAGCGCCTCGGCCGGGAGCAGGACGCCGCAGGCACGGGTGGCGCGGCCAGTTGAGCGTGCTCGTGCTCGCAGGTCGAGCAGGAACGCGAACCCGGCGCCTGCACGCACGCCGCCCGCTTTGACTCATCCCCTTCCTTGGGTTAGAGTAAGGCGATAGAGTCGTACCCGCCTACGATCCGTTCCAACCGACCCGAGACCAACTATGGAAGCGCGCATCACCGATCCCAAGGAGATTCACGAGGTGCTCGAACGCCGAGTGCTCGCGGACGTTCAGCATCCCGCGCAGTACATCGGCGGCGAGGTGGGGAGCGTGCGCAAGGACCCCCGCGGCGTGGAAGTATCGCTCGCCCTGTGCTTCCCCGACCTCTATTCGGTGGGCATGTCCAACCTCGGCCTGCAGATCCTCTACTCGCTCGTCAACGGCATCGAGTGGGCGGCGGCCGAGCGCGCGTACGCGCCGTGGCCGGACATGCAGGAGCGCATGCGCGAGCACGGCATCCCGCTCTACGCGCTGGAGAGCTTCCGCCCGGTGCGCGATTTCGACCTGCTGGGCTTCAGCCTTCAGACCGAACTCCTCTGCACCAACGCGCTCCTGATGCTGGAGCTGGCGGGGGTGCCCCTGCTCAGTGCCGAGCGCGGTCCGGGCGACCCGATCGTCATCGCCGGCGGGCCCTCGACCGTGAACCCCGAGCCGATGGCCGAGTTCATCGACCTCTTCCTGATCGGCGACGGGGAGGAATCCGTCGTTCGGCTCCTGGAACTCGTGCGCGAGATGAAGGGCCGCGGCGGTGCAACCGCTCTTGAACAAGAAGGCCCCTCGGGGCCCGGTGCAACCGCCTTTGAGCAAAAAGCCGCGCGGGGCGAGATCATCCGCAATGCTGCCCGGCACGTCCCCGGCGCCTACGCGCCCGCCCTCTACGAGGCGAGCTACGGCGCCGACGGCCTGCTGGCGGCGGTCCGGCCGGTGAGCGAGGGTCTGCCGGAGCGCATCAGCGCCGCGCGCGTGGGCGACCTCGAGGCGGCCCACGTCCCGCTCCAGCCGATAGTGCCGTTCGTGGAGACGGTGCACGATCGCATCACGCTCGAGATCATGCGCGGGTGCCCTCACGGGTGCCGGTTCTGCCAGGCCGCAATGGTGAGCCGGCCCGTCAGGATGCGCTCGGCGGATGCGCTCGTCGAGGCCGCGCGCGCCACCTACGCCGCCACGGGCCACGGGGAGATCGCGCTGTGCAGCCTGTCCTCAAGCGACTACCCCCGGCTTCCCGCGCTTCTTGAGCGTCTCACGGAGGCCTTCAGCCCGCTGGGCGTGAGCCTGTCGCTGCCGAGCCTGCGCGTCTCCGACCAGCTCGATCTGCTCGTCGGCCCCCTCAGCAGCGTGCGCAAGTCCGGCCTGACGCTGGCACCGGAAGCGGCCAGCGAACGACTGCGCGGCGTGATCAATAAGAAGGTCACGGATGAGGAGCTGCTGTCCGGCACGGCCGCGGCCGTGCGGGAAGGCTGGCGGGTGATCAAGCTCTACTTCATGCTCGGCCTGCCGACTGAGACGCGGGAGGACGTGCTGGCGATCCCCGAGCTGTGCCGACGGTTGCTCCGCAGCGCTGCACGGGAATCCAGCGGCCGCGGCCTGAAGGTCAACGTGACGCTGTCGCCGTTCGTGCCCAAACCGCACACGCCGTTCCAGTCGGAACCCATGGCGTCCCTGGAGGCGATCAAGGAAAAGCTCGCCCTGGTCCTCGACAACACGCGCACCCGGAAGGTGCGATACAAGGCGCACCTGGCCGAGCGCTCGGTGGTGGAGGCGCTGCTCGCGCGGGGCGACCGGCGGCTGGGGATGGTGCTGCGGCGGGTGCTGGAACTCGGGGGGATGTTCGACGCCTGGGACGAGCACTTTTCATTTGACCGGTGGACCCAGGCCCTCGAGGACTGCGGCATTCGGTGGGACGACCCGGCCGAACCCAACTCCCCGTTCAGGGAGCGCGGGACCGATGAGGTCCTGCCCTGGGACCACATCGACTGCCGGGTGAAGAAGGCCTTCCTGCTCGCCGAGCGCGAGCGGGCTCTTATTGAGCCTTAGGGAAGAAACGCAAGTATCCAGTGGGTAGCCGGAGCGTCTCGCTCCGGCCCGCGGGGCGGGGTGCAACGGAATACGAGCTTACTTCGTGCGGCGGAACGCGTGCCAATACCATATCCCGGTAACCACGCTCAACGCGGCGCCTGCCACGAACACGGGAAACGGTCCTAACGCCTTGACAAGTTGACCCGCCGCTGACATTGAGACCGCCGTAGCCGCTATCGTCAGCATCAGCCTCGCGCCGTTGAAAGCTCCCATCATCTCCGGCGGCGCTGTCTCGAAGACCCCGAGCGGGACGCCGCCGCCCGTCAACGTCATGCCAAAGACGAACAGCCCGTAGAACCCGAGGAAGACGGGTGGCGAAGGTGCGAGGACCATCGCCACCATGGCTATCGCGCCGAGTACCCCGCCTGCGAAAAGCACCGGCCCCGGTCCCCGGCGGTCCAAGAACAGGCCTATGGCTACGCTGCCGAGAAGCGTGCCGGCAACCGCATTCACCGCCGCGCCAAGGCCGGCGTAGGCGGGGGGAAGTTCCAGGCGCTGGATCCCCACTACCCAGGCAAAATAAGCCACGCCGGCGACCGCGCCTCGCAAGAGGTTCGGGGCCACCAGCACGCGGAACTCCCTGAGCCTCAGCACGTCCCATATCGCTGCCCACGGGAAGGCCGAGCCGCTGCGGCCCGGCCGCTTGAGTTCGGGCAGTTCCCTGAGGTTCAGTCTGACGAGCGCTCCCGCCAAGTATAAGACCGGCGCCAGGGCAAAGCAGGCCGTGAAGCCCAGGGGGGCCCCGAGCTCGCGCAAAACCTTCATTGTGACCAGGCCGAGACCCAGGGTGGCCAGGCCCGAGATAAGCCCCGCAATGCCCGTCAGGCGGCCCCGAATGTTTACCTGGAAGGTGCGCACCATCATGCTCGAGCGCACCATGGACCGGAAGGAATCCGCGAACTGTTCAACGATCCGCAGAACCATGACGACGATCAAGACGGTGCCTGCGGTCTGAATCTCCGGGCCGAGTTGGCTCAGCACCGCCAGCACAATCGGCGTAATGGTCAACGCCAGCAAGCATAGCACGACGGTCCGGATGCGGTTCTGAATCCGGTCGGCCACTCCCATCAGGGCGAACATGCCGACGCCTGCCGCCACAGAGCCAACCGATCCGATGGTCCCTATTTGGCCCGTGTCCAGGCCTGCACTGACAAGGTAAGCCTGGAAGACCGGCGCGGCAATGAAGACGGCGCCGGAAGAGGTCAGCAGGCACCCACTCGTCGACCAACCACAGATTGTCGGGGCGCACCACGCCGAAGGCCCGCTCGGCGCGACACACGGCGTCACCTCGCACCACCTCGAGGACCGC
>CAZXDF010000365.1:0-3807 GCA_964639345.1 uncultured candidatus Brocadiaceae bacterium
AATCGCCCCTCCATTACGAGTTCATCAAGACCGGCGCTTCCGGCTATCTCACATTCCCTGTCAAGCAGGCGATAGAGCGAGACTTCCCCGCTTACGCACGCGGTCCTGCTGGCGGTCATGTTCACTGCGATAACGCCGGCCGGCCAGGAGGCTAGGCACTCCCTGCGGAAATCCAGATCGCCCACCGAGTATGCCACTTCGACAATTCCATTTTTCAGATCAAGCGTTCGCCCGTAATCGCGGGGCCGCTCGTCGCAGACATGGCTTGGATAGATGCCCAGATCGCCCACTGGAACAAAGGGATTGACGTATATGCAGTTCCCCTGAAGGGCCACCCTGTTCTTCATCAGCTTGACGGCCTCATCCCAGTTCCTCTCGAGACACAGCCTTTGGAATTCCGGGAAGATGTCTTTGAGTCCGTGATCGTAATGCTTCCAGTACCGCCGCCAGAGTCTGTCGTGATTCAGGGCCAGTCTTTCCCGCAGAGGGTCGCCCAGAACCATGGCGCCCAACCTGCCGTTTCCGACAGGATAGCCTTCCGCCCAGACCTCGGCGGGCTCGTTCGACCATATTCTCTCAGCCTCAATAGCCATTATCCCTTTCGCTCCAGATGTCTCATAAGCCGGGATTCCCGGACGGCCTCTGGCCGACGACCGCCGTCGGCCTTTCTGGCGATTCTATCACGGATCGTGAGCGCCGCAAGCATTCTATCTGATCGGTGGAGGGAGTCTTTCGCCATTGTCCGCCCATGATCCGCAGTAGGCTACCTAGGGTCGCCCATGATGCGTTTGCCCGCTTAACTTGTATCAGGAGGGGGAGTTTTTCGCGCCACAGGGGTGTCCTCCCCGTCCGGCTTGAGCACCATCGGGCCAGCGTACTGCTCGATAAAGTCCAGCATCTCCGTTGGCGCGGCCACTGTGCCAAGCGATTCTTTGGTAAGGAACGTGACTGCTTCAGGATCAACGCGGGCAGGGCATTCGGGAAGGACGGGTGTGATGCACGCCAGTCCTTTAGCCTCTGGCAGACTGCGTGGGAAGAAGCGGCTTGTATAGATCGATCGATAATCCTATCATGCTTGAAAGCTACGGGCAGCTTATCAACAGTAGGTGACGGAAGGGCCAAGCCGACGGCAGTCGTCGGCCATAGATCATTCGGGAAATCCCAGGCCAACGGAAGCGCAGGCGATCATGAATGACTTGACGGCAGCAACTTTCTTCGTCGCAACAGACGGCAACGACGCCTGGTCGGGCAAGGCCGCCGAGCCAAACGCGGCGAAGACGGACGGTCCGTTCGCCAGTCTGCGTCGCGCACGCGACGCGGTGCGTGAGTTGAAGGCGGCCCAGGAGGGCCTCACAGAGCCCGTCACCGTGGTGGTACGTGGCGGCAAATACTACCTGGAAAGCCCCTTCGATCTCTCGAGCGCGGACAGCGGCACCGCGGAGGCCCCGGTGACCTACCGCGCGTACCCCGGCGAGACACCGGTCCTCAGCGGCGGCAGGCGGATCACGGAATGGGAGCCACATCAAGGCAACATACTGAAGTGCGGAATTCCGGAGACAAAGGGTGGGGCGTGGAGCTTTCGCCAGCTCTTCCTCAACGGACGACGCATGGTCCGGGCACGCTACCCGAACCTGGATCTGGAGGATCCCTGCTGGAACGGGACGTGGGCCCACAGCGAAGCCGACGCGGCCGCACTGGAAGCGACGAATCCCTATATTGTCTGGAAAGAGCCCGGCGCGTTCCCGCATACATGGGCCAAGCCGAGCCAGGGAGAGCTCTTTCTCATGCCCTCCGAACCGCTGTGGGGTGACTCCTGCATGATTCGGATTCAGTCCGTCGACCGCGACAAGGGCATCATCCGACTGGTTCACGGCATGCGGGATTTCGACACGAACCCGATGTATTTCACGAAAGAACTCCGTCGCCCTGATCGTTGCCGGTTCGTGGTCGAGAACCTCCTGGAGGAGTTGGATCAGCCCGGCGAATGGTGCCTGGATGGCGAGGACGGCGTGCTCTACTTCTGGCCACCTGCCCCGAACGAAGTTGAGGCGTCGGCCGACGGCCTCGCCGACAGCGAGGTGGTTGTGCCGGTGCTGAAGTGCCTGGTGCACATGACTGGGACTGCCCACCTCGGCCTGTCCGGCTTTGTCTTCACTGAGACGGTGGCCGGCGAGCCATCTTCGCACTACGCGGATGTGGAGGGCGTAGGCGCCATGCGCCCCCAGCAGGGCTGGGAATACTGCGGCGAGACGATCTACATGAACAGGTGCAGCCATTGCCGCATCGAGAACAACACAATCACCGCCATTGGTGGCAACGGCATCTACATGCGTCATCACAACGAGATGAACCTGATCCGGGGCAACGAGATCAGTGACGCGGGTGCAAACGGGATCGTGCTCGCCGGCGGCCGACACAGCATTTACGAGGGGGAAGCGTTCATGAGCACGAACGTTGGGGTTGCCCATCCCACGTTCAACGAGGTAAGCGACAACGTCGTCCATCACTGCGGCCTGTATGACACCTACGCGGCCGGCGTATTCCTGGGCCTGGGGAATTGGAATCGTGTCGTTCACAACCTGATCCACGACCTGCCGCATCACGGAATCAACCTGGGCAACAGCCGCTATGGTCGACAGTACGTAGAGTACAACCGGATCCACCGCACGTGCCTCGTCACGTCCGACAGCGGCGCCATCAACTGCTGGAACGAGCTGCCGGTCGAGGATGAGTCACCCGGCCACGTCATCCGATACAACCTCGTCACCGACACCGGGAATCCGCGTTCTCATACCACCAAGGGCATCTACCTGGACAACTGGGCGAGCCAGTGCCTCGTGCAGGGCAACATCGTGGTCAACACCTCGCCCGGGGGGCAGGGCTTTTCCATCCTCGTCAAGGGCAGGAACAACATCATCGAGAACAATATCCTGGTGAACGCCGGGCAGCGTCACATCTGCATGAGGGTCCACCCAAGGAGTATTGGCGGATGCAGCTATCCCGAGTTCACGACGGTGATCACCCGGAATATCCTGTGCGACTTGTCCGGGCGGATGGATGCCTTCTTCGAGGTGGCAGATTCTGAGCACTTGTGGCAGGTCGTGGCCGAGAGCGACCGCAACCTGTTCTTCAAGGCCGGCGCCGACAACCCCGTGATCGCCAGAGTTGTCCCCTTGTCGGATAGCTTCCACGAGCTATACGGGATCCCGGAACGGGCTGCGTGGCTGCAGATGCCCGAGTGGCGCAGAGCCTACGGCCGCGACGAGGAGGTCTACGACGTGCTCTCGATCGTAGCCGATCCCCTGTTCGTGGACGCCGCGAATGGCGACTACCGCTTGCAGGCGACCTCGCCGGCCCACGGGCTGGGGTTCCAGCCCATCGACATCGCAGCCATCGGCCCGAGACAATGATAGAACAAGAGGCTGCCATGAGGGAGATCGGCCTCTGGGTTGCCTGGTCCGGCGACGGTGGCGGGAGTAGAATAGCTCGGGGCGGCATCTAGACTCGATGCGCAGAGAAGATTCGCCGCACTGGCCGTGTGGATAGGCAGGGGGTACAATCGACAATACGGCTCACGGTGGTCGTGGGCGCGAGTGCATTTGAGAATTTCGGCTCTGGTGAATGCGGCAGCGGCTGCGACGATATGAAGGATACAAAAATGAGTCCCATCAGGAGCATCGCGAATGACGCGTCACGGCACGTTCTGATCGACAGGGACGACGACGTATACCAAGCCTACGCGGATGTCGCCCTTACGCCCTCCGGCAAGTTGGTCTGCGTGTGGCGCGAAACCCCCGCCCACGCACC
>CAZXDF010000366.1:0-3941 GCA_964639345.1 uncultured candidatus Brocadiaceae bacterium
TGCACTCCCCATGTCGCTGAATTGCGGCTCCAGGGTGCATGCGCTGATAAGCGTATGGCCCAGGGCGTCGTCGATGACCTGGGCGTACATGTGCTTGTTGCTGCGAAAGACGCAAAGCCGGGGCCGCTCCGCAGTGCCTGAGAGGCGTCGGCGTATGTGCCCGTGACGCTTGACCCGTAGTCGTGCTCTTCTTCTGTGCTTGTCCATTGTCCCGAATCGTTCTAACTGGGGCTGCGCGGCGGCAGATCGGCAGGAAACCCGCCCTCTGCCGGCCTCTCTATCCTGCGCCGGCGAAGGCCTTGCCTTCTTTGCGCCGGACGTGTTCGTCCGTGTATCGGATCCCCTTGCCCTTGTAGGGCTCGGGCGGGCGGACGGACCGAACCTCCGCCGCAAACTGGCCCACCAGCTCCTTGTCGGTTCCATGGATGGCGAACCGCGCCGGATTGTCGGGCTGAGCCATCGGCGAAGAGACTTCCACGCGAAGGCCCTCGGGGATTGGCATTACAACCTCGTGCGAGAAGCCGATCTGGAGCACCAGATCGTTGTCTCTCACCCTTATCTGGTAGCCGGTGCCGACCACTGCCATGTCCTTCCGGAAGCCCTGCGTGACGCCAAGCGCCATATTGTTGATCAGGCTCCGATAGAGTCCGTGCAGGGAGCGGGCCTGACGCGTCTCGGCCTTGCGGGCCACGCCGATGAGCCGAGCGGCCTCGTCATACTCCACCTGTATCTCATCAGGGAACTCCCGGCTCAACTCGCCCAGGGGCCCCTTTATCCGGATCTGGGAGCCCGCCAGCGTCACTTCAACGCCGGCCGGGCACTCGATGGGCTTGTTCATGTTGGACATGGGTGTCTATTCCCCTCCCTTGTCAGGGGCGAGCAGCGGGGCGCTCATATCACCGAGCAAAGCAACTCACCGCCTACGTGCAGCTTCCGGCATTCCCGGTCGCTCATAACGCCGTGGCTGGTCGAGACGACTACTATGCCGATCCCGTTGGCGATCCGGGGCAACTCGTCCGCGCCACGGTAGATCCTGCGCCCGGGCTTGGAGATCCGCTCTATCTTGCTGATCACCTTCTCGCCCAGGGGGCCATAGCGCAGGTAGACCTTGAGCAACCTGCGGGGCGCTTCGCCGGCGGCCCTGAAGTCGTCGATGAACCCTTCTTTCCTCAGCACCCGCGCTATGGCTTCCTTCTCCTTCGAGGCGGGCATCTCAACCGTCGGATGCTCCGCTGCCAAGGCATTGCGGATACGTGTGAGCATGTCGGCTATCGGGTCGGTCATCATCTGCAACTTACCTCATTCCGGCGCACTACTAGGGAACCTGCATTGCGTGCCGTGGTGTGTCCGCGGCGACTCTACCAGCTGGCTTTGCGCACGCCCGGAATCAGGGCGCGGCTGGCCAGGTTGCGGAAGCAGATACGGCAGACCTGGAACTTCCGCAGGTAGGCGCGCGGGCGCCCGCACAGTTTGCACCGGTTCTTCTTGCGTGTCGAGAACTTGGCCGGCCGTTGACTTCGGATGATCAGCGCTTTTCGGGCCATGACCTCTTCTTCACCAGTGACGAATGACTAACACAAATGACGAACGCCAAGACCAAGTCGAATGACCTCGGGGCCGCGCGCGCCAGTGCTTCCCCTCTCATCGGACATTGCAACGTCGGTCACTCGTTTTCCTCTACTGCCGGAACGGCATTCCCAGAAGTTTCAGCAGCTCGAGGGCTTCCGGGTCCGACTTGGCGCTGGTACAGATCGTCACATCCATCCCGTAGCTGCCGCTGACGGCATCGGGGTCGGTTTCAGGGAAGACGATGTGCTCACGGATCCCTAAGGTGTAGCCGCCGTGTCCGTCGAAAGAGTTGGGGCTCAGGCCCTGGAAGTCGCGGATGCGCGGCAGCACGACGCTGATGAGGCGGTCGAAGAACTCATACATCCGCCGACCCCTCAGCGTGACCTTGCAGCCCACCGCGTCGCCTTCGCGAAGTTGAAAGCCCGCCACGCTCTTCCTGGCGCGCGTCACCACGGGCTTTTGGCCGCTGATGCTGGCGAGCACGGTCTGCGCATCTTCCAGGAGCTTCTGGTCCTGCGTGGCGCGCCCAACGCCCATGTTCAGCACGATCTTCTCCAACCGCGGCACTGTCAGGCGGTTCTTGACGCCCAGACGCTCCATCAGGCTCGGCAGCGCCTCTTGCTCAAAGCGCACCTTCATCCTGGGCTGCGCGTCGGGACCGACCGCGACCTCGGCGCTCTCGCTCATCGTCTCCGCCTGATTATCTCCGTCGGTTCCCACGCCCTGTCAACTCCGCTTCTATTCCTGCGTCTCTATGGGCCGACTGCACTTGACGCACACCCGCTGTTTGTTGCCATCGTTGTCGACGGCCTTACGGGTGCGCACGGGCCCGTCGTAGCGCTCGCAGTCCCTGTTCTGGCAAAGCAGCATCACGTTCGAGGCGTCAATCGGCGCCTCCATCTCGATCCGGCCGGCCTTCTGGGTTTCCTGGGTGCGTCGCAGGTGCTTCCAGACCATGTTGGCGCCTTCCACGATGACCTTGCCCTTCTCAGGCATGGCCTCCAGGATGCGGCCGCGCTTGCCCTTGCTGGCGCCCGCCGTCACCGCCACCGTGTCGTTGCGCCGGACGTGTAGTTTCTTTCTCATGTTCCTTCTCTCAAAGTCGCCACAGGGAGCACTGAGCCGGGCGAAAGAACCTTCAGATCCTCAGCACCGTTGTGCACGCCGCATTACCTGTTCAGGCTCGGCTGTGCACGCAGGCTGCTTGACTCGCCCTGCTTTCTCTTTGTGCTCTCGGTGTCCTCCGTGGCCACTCTTGGCATCAAGGTGTCCGCCTCCGCTCAGACTACCTCGGCGGCCAGGCTCACGATTCTCATGTAGTTCTTCTGACGCAGCTCCCGCGGCACGGGGCCGAAGATGCGCGTGCCCCGAGGCGTGCCGTCGGGCTGAAGCAGGACGATGGCGTTATGGTCGAAGCGCACATAGCTCCCGTCGCGGCGGCGCAGGGCGCTCTTGGTGCGCACGATGACGCCCCGTACCACCTCGCCGTGCTTGACCTCGCTTCCGGGGATGACCTTCTGGACGCTGCCGACGACCAAGTCGCCCACATGCGCGTAGCGCCGCCGGGTGCCGCCCAGGACCTTGAAGCAACGCACGGTCCGAGCCCCGGAGTTGTCGGCCACCTCCAGCATTGTTTGTTCCATGATCATGACGATCGCTCCCGGTGTCTGCACGCGCCGGTCCGGCCCCTCCTACTGGGCCGCACCCGCCTCGGCGGACGGCTCCTCCGAAGGCACCGTAACTCCGGCGCCGGCCCGCTTCAGTATGCGCACCAGACGCCAGCACTTGGTCTTTGACAGGGGGCGCGTCTGTTCGATCTCGACCAGGTCCCCGCTCGCCGCCTCGTTGTGCGTGTCATGGGCCTTGAAGGTCGAGGTGCGACGCACGTACTTGCCGTAGCGCGGATGCTTGACGAGTCGCTCGGTGACCACGCTGATCGTATTGTCCGCCTTATCACTCTTGACGGTGCCGCGCACTCTTTGTTTCATCACGCCTCTCGCTCGTTCTCAGGCGCCAGCAAGCGCCTTGCTTTCATGTCGAAAAGGGCCTCTCCGCTCTCAGCCCTTCGGCTCCTCGTCTCCGGCTGCCCGCTGCTGTTCGCGCAGGACGGTTAGTATCCGGGCGATATCCCGCCTGGTCTTGCGCCTGAGCGAAGTGTCGGGGCTCTCTTCGGCCTGCCACTTGAAGCGCAGGTCGAATATCTGCCGCTTCAGCACCTCCACCTCCCGGCGCAGGTCCTCCTGGTCGCGTCCTCTGAGTTCGTTCGCCTTCACACCTTCACCCTCCGATGAACCATCCTCGTCCTGATGGGCATCTTCCGGGCGATACGGGCCAGGGCCGCCCGAGCCATGTCCTCGGGAATGCCGCTGAGC
>CAZXDF010000367.1:0-2680 GCA_964639345.1 uncultured candidatus Brocadiaceae bacterium
ACTCCTCCAGCAGCGTGCGGGTCGGAATGGCCAGAGTTTAGAGTCGAATTGAAATCGATTACAGTCATTTCTGTGGATAACTCATTGCACTTGTGTCGCTTGCGACAAGCCCACGGCAAGACAACCGGACAGTAGTGATCGCAAATCACAAATCGAAAATGACATGTCAGGAGTAGCTCACAGGTGAAGAAGCACTACATGTTCACGCCGGGCCCGACCATGGTGCCGCAGGAAGTGCTGATGGCCGAGGCGGCCCCCATGATCCACCATCGCACCCCGCAGTTCTCCCGCCTGCTGCGCGAGACCACCGAGTGGATGAAGGAGTTGTTCGGCACCGGGCAGGAGGTGTTTACGATCTGCGGCAGCGGCACGGCGGCGATGGAGGCCGCCATCGCCAACACGTGCAGCCCCGGGGATGCGGTCGTCTGCGTCGTGGGCGGGAAGTTCGGCGAGAGGTGGGTCGAGCTGTGCGAGGCCTACGGGTGCGGGGTAAAGGCCGTCGAGAATGAGTGGGGCAGCTCCCCTCGCGTTGACCAGGTGCGTGCGGCCCTCGACGAGACGCCGCAGGCCCGCGTGCTCTGCGTCACCCATAGCGAGACATCCACGGGCGCGCTGGCCGACGTGGAGGCGCTCGCCGCCCTGACGCGGGAGCGCGATACGCTCCTGCTCGTGGACGGTATCACGAGCGTCGGCGTGCACCCGGTGAGGATGGACGAGTGGGGCGTGGACGTGCTGGTGAGCGGGAGCCAGAAGGGCCTGATGATGCCCCCCGGATTGGCGTTCATTGCGGCCTCGCCGCGCGCCTGGCAGGTGATCGAGTCCTGCACTTCGCCGCGCTACTACCTTGACATGCGGGCGATGCAGAAGAGCCTTCAGAAGGACACCACGCCCTACACCGCGCCCGTCTCGCTCGTGCGCGCCCTGCACGAAGCGCTCCGGATGATTCGCGAGGAGGGGCTGGAGAATCTCTACGCCCGCCACGAACGTCTGGCGCAGGCCGCGCGCGCCGCCGCCGGGGCCCTGGGCCTGAAGCTCGTGGCCGAGAATCCGGTCAACGGCGTCACCGCCGTCCGAGCGCCCGAGGGCATCGACACAAACAAGATGACCAAGCTGACCCGCGACACCTACGGTGTGACCATCGCCGGCGGCCAGGGGCACCTGAAGGGCAAGATATTCCGCATCGGCCACATGGGCTACGTGGCGCCCGAAGACCTGCTGGTGGCCATCAGCGCGGTGGAGCGCGCGCTGATGGAGCTGGGCCATAAGTTCGAGTTCGGGGCCGGCGTCGCCGCCGCGCACAAGGCGCTTTTCGGCTGAGGGGCGGTGGGTGCAGCCGGGAAGATGGCCTGTGGAGGGAAAGGGATGCGCAGGGGCCCTGCCGTCAGAAGATCGACAGGCCCCGTTTTCTCGCCTCCAGCATCTGCACGAAAGCCTCCAGGCGGGTCTTGAGTTGCCCCGAGAGCGGCCCCGGCGTATCGCACTCCACCGTCAGCACCGGAAGCCCGATCTCCGCGCGCAGTATCCGGTCCTCGATCCGCCGGAAGCAGAAGCTCTGCACGTAGTGGATGATGCCGTCCACGCGGCGCAGCGCGCACTGACGGCGGATGTCCTCCAGGCGCGAGAAGATGCCGTAGGGATAGGTGTAGCGCGCGTACTGCTTCCCCAAGCTGACCCGGGGGCCGGGCATGGCGAACTGGCGCTGCATCTCGTTCAACACTACCAGGGCGCCGAACGCCTCCAGGTGGTCGTATAGGGCGGGCAGTATGGGCGGCACCCCCACGTAGGCAAGCCGCACGCGGTGGGCTATTATGGGCCGCCGGGCCGCTGCCGCTTGCACGAAGCGTTCGGCGGCGCTGTGGTAGGCGTCGGGGTCGGTGCAGAAGTCGCTCGTCGAGACGAGCCACAGGTGGTTCTCAAACCCGGAGACCTTGCCTTCCTCCCAGGAAAGGCGGTCGATCTCCGCCGCGCGCAGGCGCACTTGCCTGAGAACCTCCTGCCAGCGCCTGGCCTCCGCCATGTCCGCCCCGAGCTCTCGCGCGAGGTTTGCGATGCTCTGCCGCACCTTGCGGCCGTCCGACCTGTACGGGAACTCGAACGGTATGCACTCGGCGCCTTCGTAGCTCAGCGCCTCCATCAGGGCGTGCGTGTTGCTGCAATCGCCCTGCGTGACCCCGATGAGGCGCCTCAGGCCCAGCCGGTGCGCCGCCCCGTAAAGCCCCCTTGTCCAGCAGCAGCACGTCTGCGGGAAACCCGCCCTTTCAGCCGCCCGCACCAGCGCCAGCGGGTCCTCCGATGCCACGAACACGTTGTTCAGATCCACGGGCAATAGGCCCGCCGCAAAGATCACTTCCACCGGGACCGTGGTGGTGATGCCGACGGCCCTGTCCGGCGGGATCGCGTCGGGAAGGGGCGGTGGCAGGATGCTCTCGCTCATGTGGGGCGCGTTTGATCGCCGATTGCGGTGCAACCGCACTTGGGCAGAAGGCCTCTGATTGCCGATTGAACGGCCTTGAAATCCAATCGCAAATCACAAATCGAAAATCACTACTGTCCGGTTATAAGTCGAACAGTGGCAACTGTTTGCGGAAACAGGGTTCTCTGTTTTCCGAGAGCGCCGTCGTAAGTGCTTCGCAGAGCGGAACTTTCTCGAAAAGACAGATGCTGAGGATTTGTAGGATTT
>CAZXDF010000368.1:0-5156 GCA_964639345.1 uncultured candidatus Brocadiaceae bacterium
GCGTCGGAAGCGGTCCGGCTGCGGCCGCCTCGTGCGCCAGATCAACGCCATGGAGGACCCTGTGCGGGGGCTGTCGGACGGGGGGCTCGCCGCCCGGGTGAGGGAGCTGAAGAAGAGGCGCCGGGACGGGGCGCCGCTGGCCGGACTTTGCGCTGAAATGTTCGCCATCGTCCGGGAGGCCACCAGGAGGGCGCTCGGCATAAGGCAGTTCGACGTGCAGGTGGCCGCCGCCGTGGCGTTATGCGGGCAGAACGTCATCGAGATGGACACCGGCGAGGGGAAGACCTTCGTGGCGCCGCTCGCCGCCGCCCTGTACGCCCTCGACGGGCGCGGCGTTCACGTCCTGACCGCCAACGACTACCTCGTGGAGCGTGACGCGCGCCTGCTCGGGCCCGTCTACGACCTGCTCGGACTGCGCGTGGGCCATGTCCTGTGCGACACCCCGCCCGGTGAGTGCGGGAACGCATACCGTGCCGACATCACCTACACGACCGTGACCCGACTCGGCCATGACTTCCTGCGCGAATACCTGCTCCAGGCGCCCGACTCGCTGCGGCAGGCGGACATGTGGCAATACCTCAGGAGCGAGATCGACGGCCAGGACCGGGAGCAGCGCTGCCTGAGGGGGCGACATTTCGCCATCATCGACGAGGTGGACAGCGTCCTGATCGATTACGCCCGTCGGCCCATCTCCATCGCGCAGCCGGCAGCCAGCCAGCGGGACCCGGAGCTCTACTCCGTGTGCCGGCGCTCCGCTCGGGAAGACCTCGCCGAGCGTGAGGACTACAGCCTGGATAACATCCGCCGCAGGGCAACCCTCACCGACCGGGGCAAGAGGAAGGTCCTGGAGCTTGCAGGAGAACACGCGTACCTGCACTTGATGGAGGCCGAGTGGCAGGAGCGGGTCGAGGAGGCGCTGGCTGCGGAGCACATGCTGCGGCGGGGAGAGCACTACGTCGTGCGGGAAGGACGGGCCGAGCTGGTGGATCAGGTCTCGGGCAGGCTCCTGCTGGGACAGCGGCTCGGAGGCGAGCTCCACCAGGCGCTGGAGGCAAAGGAGAACGTTCCGATCCAGCCCCGCCAGGAGGTGGTCAAGAAAGTGACCGTTCAGTCGCTGATCCGTTCCTACAAGAACCTGGCCGGAATGACCGCCACGGCGTGGGAGGCGCGGGACGAGTTCCACAGCGTCTACGAGATGAACATCGTCCGGTTCCCGCCGCGCACCCACCTTCGGCAGGATTGGAGGCCGGACGTGTTCTTCCGGCAGCCGGAGGACCGGCTCAGGGCCGTGGCCGAGGAGGTGAAGGAACTTCACCGCCTGGGGCGCCCGGTCCTTGTGGGGACGTGGGCCGTCGCGGAGTCTCGCGACCTGAGCGACTTGCTGAACCGGGCGGGCGTCCCGCACGAGGTGCTCAACGCCGTGGATCACAAGAACGAGGCCGGCATCATCGCGCGCGCCGGCGAGAAAGGCCGCGTCACGGTGGCCGCCAACATGGCCGGACGGGGCGTGGAGATCCCTCTCGGCGAGGGGGTAGAGGAGCTTGGAGGGCTGTGTGTCGTTGGGGCCGGCCGCCACGTGCTCGCGCGCGCCGACAAGCAACTGGCCGGGCGCTGCGCCCGGCGCGGCGCGCCTGGCAGGACGGGGTTCTACACTTCGCTGGAAGACGATATCTTCAAAGTCCTGCCCGACCGGAGGCGCAAGCGCCTCCTGCGCAAGTACGACGGCATGGGAAGCGGGGCGCGGACGTCGAAGGAAGTCTCCGGCCTGGTCCGCTGGTGCCAGGAACAATTCCGCCGCCGATACGCCGCCATCCGCAGGATGTTGCTGGTCAAGGATCTTGCCGTGGAGGAAGCGGAAGATATCCTGTTTGGGCAGGACAGGTTATGACCCGCGACCGGTCCGGCTGCGCTCAGAACAGCCAGTAGACGATCTTCTCCTTGAGCAGTCCCGCGTAGATCTTCAGGTAGGTCGAGGTGCCCCTTATCGTGATCCTGGCCTTGCCCGTCATGCCGGGCATGAGAAGCAGTTCGCCTTCCGCCCCCCCGGCAGCCGTCGCCGACCGGTTCTCCACGATAACATCGGCTATGAACACGTTCGTGTTCTGGTAGGTCAGGGAGCGCTGGGCCACCCTGGCGATCCTGCCGGTGATGACCTCCTGAGTGAGCAGGGACTGGAGCCGGATCTCGACTTCCTGGTCCGCGGAGACCTTGGGCGCGTCGGCCTCCGGCACCGCTATGCGCACCCGAACCTTCTCGGCGATATGCCCGATCTCGCAGAGCGGCTCGCCCGGACTCACCACCATGCCTAGCATCTCCTCGGGATATTCCGGACCTATTACGGTCCCGCTGATGGGAGACAGCAGCGTAGAGTCCTTCAAGCGCTGATGCCAGATCTCCAGCGCAAGCTCCTCGGCGGCCTTGGCGTGCTCCAGTTCCTTCACCCCGACGAGCAGAGAAGTCCCACCTTCCTCGGGAACGATGTCCCTCGCCGCTTCGGCCCGCAGCCTGTCGATCCGTATCTGGATGGCCTCTATCGTGCGGCGGCTCCTCTCGATCTCGAGTTCGAGACGGTCGGGATTCTGCCTGATGAGCACCTGTGACTCCTGAACGCGCTCCCCGTGGCGGAAGTGCACCGATTCGATCTCTCCGCCGACCCTTGCCGTGACGACGCGAGAGGCCAGCGACGCCACGAAGCAGTCGGCGCCGACGGTCTGCGGGACGTCGCGAAGGCCCACGAACCAGATCACCGCCGCCGCCAGGACGCCGATCAGGATGATCCGGGTCGCCGTGCTCAGCCCGAAGCGCCCCCGCCGGCGCTTCCCGGCGGCCTCGTCGAGCCCCCGCGCGAACAGGCGCGAGAATGGGATCCTGCGGTACTCTTGGTGGTTGGCGAGCGCCGAGCCCACGTGGGCGGCGAACACCGTGCAAAGCACCATCTCAAACGCGCTTAACGGCTGCTTATTGAAGGCCTCGAAGACGATGACGCCCACCTTCAACTCGTCGAACCGAAGGGGGAAGATCAGCAACGAGCTGGCCTCCGTCATCACCACGTACGAGTTGACGTACTCCCGCAGCTCGGGGTCGTCGATATTGGCGGGGTCGGTCACTCCGGCGATGAACTGCACCGTTTCGCCGCATTGCAGGACGACGTCCCCCAGCTCGCGCAGGAGCTTGGCCCAGGCGGTCTTCTTGCCGGGCTCACTGACGCTGCTCACAGCGGCGACCGAAAGCTCCCCCGTCTTGTCCGCCGTCAGCAGAGCGGCGCGGTCGAGTTGGGGCGTCACCTCCAGGGCCGAATTGACCACCACCTCGGGAAGCGACCGCGAGAAGGTGAAATGCTGGAGCTGCAGGATCGCCTTGGACAGGCGGTCGATGTCCTGCCTTTCCCTGTGCTGGACCTCGAGCGCGCGCTGGGCGGCGTAGAGGGTGTAGTAGCCGCTGATGACCTCTGCGAGCTGGACGCTCGGGGTCAGAATCCCCTCGGGCAGGTCGCGGAAAATCAGCCGGATGACCCCGAAGCTCCCCCGGGGCCCGACGATCGGCACGAACACCACTCGCCTGCTCGCCGTCTCCTCGGCCAGCAGGGGGTCGAAACCCTCGGGCCGATTCTCCAGCACCACCGCCTGCCCGCCCTCATAGGCGGATCGGAGGGCCTGCTGCTGCTGCTGTTCGGAGAGCTGAATGCTTTGGATCGCACCGACGGACTGCTCGATCTCCTCGGAGCGGCGCAGCTCCTCCCCCTCCACCAGCCACAGCGTCGCCGCCAGGGCGCCCGTGGCGTCCAGCAGCAGGCGGACGAACTGCCGGTTGAACGAATGGACCGGGGGCCTCGCGGCGCTCAGCTCCACGAGGTTACGGCAGACGCTCTTGGTTGTCGAATCGGTGCCCATTAAACGGCGGCCCCATCAAAGTGCCGGCGGCTCCCGCTGTCGAGGCGGCCCGGCCTGCCGGCTCCCCCCGGCGCGCGGCCTACTCGCCCTGCTCGGCCTGCGGGGTTCCGGGAGGCTGCGGCCGGACGGAGATGTCGATCTCCCCCTGCTCCTCTTCCAAGCGCCGTATGACCTGTCCGAGCGAGATCGCCATCCTCTTTGCGTTCGCAGGGCTCATAGCGATCTTGTGCTCCACCTGAACCGTATCGGGCCTGCCGAACTGGTTGCCCAACATCAGCACCACGGCGTCCCGCATGGCGGAAATGCTGAAGAAGCTGGCATAATGGGTCGCTATTCCGGTGTCCCGCACCTGGATCTTGCCCTGCCCTTCGCCTTCCTGCGCGGGGGCTTCGCTCGGACGGTCAGACATCGTTTTCACCTCCTCAGATGGGTAGCTTCTGCTCCGGCCCATCGGCCCGCAGTCGGGCCCACACGCCGCCTCCCAAGGACGCATTCTGTCAACTCCCGCAGCGAATGTCAAACATCCGCGCGGGGTGGCGGAGCCGGCACGCCGGGGGGAGCCGGCTCGCCGGCTTGACGCAGGGCGCGCGGTGAGGTAGATTAGGGGCCTGCCCGGTCGGGGTGTGGCTCAGTCTGGTAGAGCGCTGCGTTCGGGACGCAGAGGCCGGCGGTTCAAATCCGCCCACCCCGACCATCGTGACAAATCGGCCTTTCGGCGAAAACGTCGAAGGGCCTTCTCATTGTGGTGCAGAGACTTACGCCGTCCAGGGTCAAGTTCAAACAGACGATGCCGAGTAACTCACGCTTCTCGGCGATATCCGCCGCAACCCACTTCGCCCCCCAGAGCTTGCGATAGTTCAAACACCCGCACGGCTACGTCATTGCGTTCTGACTGTTGGCGCTGGGCTGCACTCTTCCCGTGGCGGTTTCTCGGGTTTTCGTTGAACCTTTTCGGCCTCAGGCCCGTTATACTCATAGAGGTCGCGCGTGTCCCGGCAATGCAGGGATAATGGCCGAGCGGCGCTCGGCGTTCCTACGGGCCGGGGGACCGCACGGGTTGAAAGTGTGGGATGAACATTCTGGCGATGGAGACGGGCGCCAAATGGAAGCCATGAGAAGGAACCACGCCATGTATCATGCACGAGGAAGCCGGACCACCGGGGCTGTGATGCTGTTTGCCGTAGCAGCCCTTCTGGCGACCCTTTTGCCGGCCGCCCTCGTGCCCGCCGAGAACGTGCCAGAGAATACCGAGGAAAGGCCGCCACC
>CAZXDF010000369.1:0-3442 GCA_964639345.1 uncultured candidatus Brocadiaceae bacterium
AGCACAGGCATCCTCCGTTGGGGTCGCAATTCCCAAGCGGATTCTATCATACACGAAAAGGACTTTCCGGCCAGATTTCTAGCGGTGGAACGCCGCTCCGACGACAGGGGCGATTTCAGCTTGATCGAGTTTACCCCTCGCCCAGGGATGTCCGAATGGATCACAGATATCATCGGCCTGCCCCAGATGGATTTCCCCGATGGCATTGAGTGGGTGGAGTTGGAGGCGTGGAACCCGGGCGTGCCGCTCAAGCTGGTCGTGGACGGCAGCGACCCGCAAACAGACTGCTTTGAGATCGCCTTCTGTCAGAACGACACCGTGTGGGAGGGATGGAAGACGTTCCGCGTGCCATTGGCTGGGCCTGATTTCAAGAATGCCGCGGTGTCGCTGGATGAACCTCCTCTGCCTCCGGTGCGGATCAAGTGGATGATCGTGATAATGCGGCAGGGTCTACCGTGGCAATTGGGGCTGCGGGAACTGCGGATCAAGCCACTGAGGCCTGGTCCTGAGACAGGCAACTGACCAGCCGTGGCAAGCCCCCCGGATGAACTCAGGTTTCAGGGCGGACCAATCTCGTCGGACACGGGTCTTCCAGCCCTGGGCTGGCCGGTAACCGGCGGCGTAAGAAGACGTGGGGCCCTGCGACCAGCAAGGGCAGGGCGTGTTCCGGCACAGCGTGATCCGCGCTGTCACTCTTGGCGCGATTCCATCTTGACGTCTCCGAGCGCAGATATGCTGCGAAGGCGGATGGATGAGCGCGGCGGGCGCGAGGGCGCGTTGACGCCGGTCCGATCGATTCTCTATGCACAGGAGCAAGAGCCACATGCCTGCGAACGAGCCGAGACCGGGAACGCCGCTTGAGTTCATACGGAAGCATGAGGACATCCCGTCGTTCGACATACCCGCCTACGGCGGCGAACGCTACGAGGACATGGTGCCCGACACGCTGGACATCCAGGAGCGCGCCGCCCTTGCCGTCAACGGCCTGACCGGCCCGACCGATCCCGATAAGGAGCATCTGCTCTACTTCTCGGTGGACTTCAGCGCCAACCCGCCGATGATGCGCCACGGGACCTCGGACATGTGCCAGGCGAAGTTCATGGAGGCGCTTCCCCTGATGCGAATCGCAGGCGGCAGCGACCTGAGCTCTCAGGTCGACCCGGTCTGGATGGCCACCGCCCTGCGCATGATCGGGCCGGACGGCCTGGTGTACTGGCCCGCCTTCCCCTGGGGGCAGAAGCACAGCTGGAGCAACCCAAGCCCCGACGCCCCCCATTACGCCGCGCCGTGGTTTTGCGGCCGGGCCATTTCCGCAATGACGGTCTACATGCTGCGCGACCCGGAGGGGCCGTGGCGGGGCGAGATCGAAAGGGTGGTCCAGGCCCTGAACGCACTGGCCGTCCACAAGGGAGATTTCGCATACTTCCCGCATGGGGGATTCGTTCCCGAAGGTCCGCGCCCGCGCAATGCCGAGGTCCCACTCGGCATCTGGTCCAGCCTGGCGGGGTGGACGGCGCAGGGCCTGGCGCACTTCTACCGGGCCGCCGGATACGAGCCGGCCGGCGAACTGGCCAGGAAGCTCTCCCGCTACCTTCGCTATCATGGCGAGTACTTCGGGCCGAACGGCGAGTTCCTCCCGAACTACCCATCGGTCGAAAGGCAGGAGGGCGCGCGCACCGAGGGTGCCTGCACCGAGGGGGTGCATCCGTTCGATCCGGGTCCTCCGCCCGACAAGAACCATATCCATTTCCAGCACCATGCGGTTCCACTCCTGGGCATGTTGGACTATGCTCTGGCGGCCGGCGACGCGGAGATGGCCGAGTTCGTCCGCGCCTCCTTCGAGTGGGGGAAAGGGAAGGGGGAGATGAGCGTCGGCTACTTCCCAGAGAACATTGACAACACCGAGTACGAGGGCTCGGAAACCTGCGAGGTCGCCGGCATGATCGGCCTGGCGTTGAAGCTCAGCGAGGCCGGCCTCGGAGACTACTGGGACGATGCCGACCGCTGGACCCGCAACCAGTTCGCCGAGAACCAGCTTCGCCGCGCGGACTGGATGTATCGAATGCACATGGCCGGGCTCGTCCCGCCCAGGCGGCGCGTGCCGCTCTCGCAGCTCGACGAGCTGACCCAGACGACTGACCGTGTGCCCGAGCGGAACATCGGCGCCTTCGCCGGCTGGCCGAGCGCCAATGATTTCTACACCGGCCAGGGAAACGGCATCATGCACTGCTGCACGGGCAACGGCACGCGCGCGCTCTACTACATCTGGGAGCATATGCTCACGTGCCGCGACGGCGAGCTACGGGTCAACCTCCTTCTCAACCGGCCCTCGAAGTGGGCGGACGTGCACAGCTACATACCCTACGAGGGCCGGGTCGACGTTCGCGTCAAGGAGGCGTGCGCCCTCAAGGTTCGCATCCCCGAATGGGTGCAGCCGGGCGAGACCACCTGCGCCCTTTTGCCCAAAGGCGGTTGCACCGCCCGCGTGGGCGGCGGCGAGCGCAGCCTGGAATGGGAAGGCCGCTATGCCGTCGTGGGCGCGGTCTCGAAGGGCGACGCGGTGCAGATCAGCCTCCCCATCGCCGAGCGGGTAAAGGAAGTGGACATCGAGAAGCGCCACTACATCCTGACCCTCAGGGGCAACGACGTCGTCAACATCGACCCGCCCGGCCGGTTCTGCCCCTTCTACCAGCGGGACCACTACCGGGACGGCGCGGTGCGGTGGAAGAAGGCAACGCGATTCGTCTCGGACGAACTGCTCTACTGGTAGCGCGGGATGCCCGTGTCCGATATGAGCCCATGATCTTCAGGAGAACCCGCGCTGCGGCGGAGCACGGAAGCAGCTTCGGCTACGCCGCCCTTGGGATGTGGACGCACATGCAGCTAATTGACGTTACTCCGCAAGCGACATCGTGGCTCAGCAGCCCTAACCCTTCAGGGGCATTCACCGAGTGGATTGGGGGAGCACCTCTCTGGGTTCAGCTCGGCTTCTCGGGAATGACACCGCCTCCCAGCGTACGCCCGGGAGACAACAGGTGGGATGGGCTCGTTGAGAGCTCCGTCTCGACCTTGTCACATGTCCGAGGGCCGCTGCTTGAAATGCTGGAAGAAGGCTCGTGGAGGCAACCAGTCGAACTCACCATTGAACGCGCGGAGAGCGTACTCGGTGGACAGACAGACTACGTGGACATCGTTGTGTCCGTGGGCCTGGGAATACGTAACGCTTCGATGGGCTATTGCCGGGACAAGGGATATGCTTTCCTCTGGCTTGAACACTTCCTGAAGCCCCACGTGCAGTCTGAGCCGACATTTCCCATTTACCAGTTTCGGTCAGGCTTTCCTGCCGATTGTTCGTAGTGTACGGGGCTCCATGTGTGTTGTCAAACCTTGAAGACGGCCTTTTCCTGCGACGCATGGTCATCTCAGCATCCTTGTGGGGCGC
>CAZXDF010000370.1:0-5527 GCA_964639345.1 uncultured candidatus Brocadiaceae bacterium
TGTCGCGCAGGTAGTCGAACCCGAACTCGCTGTGGTTCCCGTAGGTTACGTCGCAGTTGTAAGCGGCCGCTTTTTCGTCGGGGGGCTGGTGGCTCTGGATGTAGCCGGCCGTAAGTCCCAGCAGGTTGTACACCCCCCGCATCCAAAGGCAGTCACGCTTGGCAAGGTAGTCGTTGTAGGTGATCAGGTGCACGCCGTCACCTGCCAGCGCATTGAGGTAGACCGCCAGGATAGCCACCAGCGTCTTGCCCTCGCCCGTGACCATCTCGGCGATCATCCGCCGGTGGAGTGCGATGGCCCCGACGAGCTGCACGTCGAAGGGCCGCATCATCGGGTAAGGGCTATCAGGCGCCGGGGTGATGAGCATGCGCCGGGCGGCCTCTCGCGCGTTGGCGAAGGCCTCGGGCAGAATCTCGTCCAGGATGCGCAGCTTCTCTTCGAAGCTCTTCGGCCCGTGCAGGCGCTCCTGCCAGCGCCGGGTGAACTCGAGCATCTCGGCGTCGGTCTTCTTCTGGAAGGCCGGCTCCAGCGAGTTGATTCTGTCGACAAGCGGCATCATCTCCTTGAGCAGCCGGTCGTTGGCCGTGCCGACAACCTTCTGAACCGCACCCACCAGGTTGCTGAGAACTCCTGTGACCATGCTGGCTTTCGGTCCCTCGTTCTGTGCCGGACACACGTCCTGTGGGGACGCAGCCCCGGCCTGCACGAACATTATAGACCATACCGGCGCGCCTTTTCACATCAAGCTGCGGCCATTGGCGTGCTGGGGCGCCCGCCCGGGCAGTCCCTTGAGCAGCGGCCGCCATGGACGTACAATCGATCCATCCGGCTCTGTGGGTGTGTGCGCCCCCGACCCTGTGTGCTCACGAGAACGGGTTCTTTCAGACATGCTGCGGAAAAACTATCGCACGGCGCGTACCCCCCGCGCGCGAATCACCGCCGTGTTGGCGCTTGTGGCTCTGGCGCTGGCCACGGCCGGCGTCGTCCTGTGGGGCGTGCGCGCCAGGCCGGGGCAGGCCCCCCAGGGGGCGGCAAAGAGCTGGCTCGAGGCAGTGGCCGGTGACGACATGCTCACCGCGTTGGCCCTGGCCGAAGAGATTGCCGGCGGCGAGGCCGGCGAGGAAGTGCATCCCTTCTATCTTGAGATCGCAAGGCGGGAGTCGTTCAGAGAAACGTTCTTCAGCGGGTCGTTCGATGGTTGGGATTACCAGCGCTGGCGTCACGCCCTGTTCTTCCACAGCCTGGCGCGCGAGATCACGGCCGGCCGGGGGGACGAAATCGAGGCCCTGTTTTCAGCCGTCAGGGAGCGCATCGACCGAGAGGAAGACCTGAGCGCTCCCCCGGAGGCGCTCTGGCCGTACCGGGTCTGGCAGAGAGGATACGGAGTGTGCGACCGGCAGGTCTGGGTCCTGTCTGAGCTGGCCACTCAGCTTGGCTATGAGACACAGGTCCTCCAGTTGAGGGACCCGCAAACCGGTGTCTCGCCCCACACGGTCTGCGAGATCAGGAAGGGCCGCGACCAGGTGTGGCTCGCCGACCCGTACCTGAATGTGCTGCTCCCCGGCACGAGCGCCGAGTCCCTGGCCGCCGACCCCGCGCGCCTCCAGTCCGTCTGGCCCGGAAAGGACGCTCTGCACGCGGCCATGGCAGGGAGCGAGATGTTCACGCCGGCGTTTCCCCAGGACTACCGCCCGCGCAACCAGCGGCTGGCCCGGCGGCTCAGAGAGGTGCTCGGGGAGCAGTGCCCGCGTTTCGGCGAGGACCCGGCAGAGCGCATGCGCCGCTACTACGGGCTGCTTGAGCTCACCACAGGCGCGGAGCCGCGCTTCAAGATGATATTTTGGGGCTTTCCGTGGTGGACGCTGCGGGTTGACATGTTTCTGCGCGGCGGGGGAGCCGAACCCTCCGCCGGGCGGCCGAAACCTGCTGAGCCGGAGAACCCGGCGGCTCGTCCCGAGGGCGCCGCTCCGCCCCGTCAACCCCCTGAGGACGAACAGCCAGTCCAAAGACTCCGTTCAACTCCGCATGGCCGGACAGGGGCCGGCCGGCTCGATGTTCCCCGGGGTCCTTAGCCTCCACTCTAGGCTTCATGGCGTGTGCTTCTTCCGGGGGATAGCACGACCGCTACGCTTGACAGGGGGGCTGGAAGCCCCTAGAATGCCGAGTGGGTTGAGGTATGGTGCAACGGTAGCACGCCTGACTCTGGATCAGGTAATCCTGGTTCGAATCCAGGTACCTCAGCCAATTCCCATAACCATTGATAAAACAACGATTTAGGTGGCCCCGAAGCCAGGCGCTACCCAATTTGCACCAAGGAGGCAGGACCTAGGCCGGTAACGGTCTGGGAACTTGTCTCCTTTTTCTATTGCCCCAAGGAGGCCCGACGCGCCCGCGGCCCTACTATTCCCAGAGCGGGCCGGCCCAGCGGAAATTGAGAACCTCGCAGCCGGGAGCCTCCACCTCCAATCGGCAGAAGTAGACCGTCTCGAGCTCCATGTCCCACCTCAACTTCCATTCCTCCCAGTCGCCGACCTTGGGCAGGACGGCCACGGCGGTCGACTTCGCCGGAATATCCGCCACTCCCCTGGCAAGGACGTCGCCGCCGCGATCCTCCGGGTTTCGGAGGGTGACCTTCACACCCCTGGCATCCGCCTCGCCCAGGTTCATCATGAAGGCCCGAAGAGTCACAGGTCTCACGACCTGGCGCCTGTCGTCGAGGCGACGGGCCGGGTGCACCCAGAGCGAGGAGCTGACAATGGCGGGCTTTTCGTAACGCTTCGTGAAGACCTGGGCCAACTCGATCAACTCAGGGCGAAGCCCGGTGCCGTCGGTCGGAATCTCGTCCCACCGGCTGCATATTTCGTCGATCTCTTCCACGGTTATGGGCTGGCCCTTCATGTTGCCATCCACCGCAAAAAGGGCGAGGCCGGGCGAGTCGGGAGCTACGAGCCTGGTGAAGCGGATCTGTTCTTCCATCTCCTCTTTGGTCACCGCCCAGAAGATGTTGTCACGCGCGCACTTGCCGGCGCCGAGCCCGACTATGCTCATGTGCCCGAGCCCGCTCAGTTCCGCCGCCTTGATCTGCGCCCCGATCAACCAGATATTCACAGGGCTCACATACGTCTCCAGCATGACAAGCTCCACCACCTCGCCATAAGCCTCCGCCAGTTTCGGCCCAACGGGCCCCCTCATCTGCCACACGACCAGGCCGAGTTCGGGCCTCGCCTTCTTTATCGCCCTCAACGTCTGGGCCGTCCTGATGTCGATCTGCCCGCCGTAGTCGAAACCGAACTCGTCAATCGTAATGACCGGATGGGGGTTGCCGCCGAAATCGCGCTTGGCAAAGTCCTCTGCAGCCTGCTCGACCGGCACCTTCAGCATCTCGTTTCCGGCGCTGCCGGCCGCGACGATGCCCCTCTCCTTCAAGGCCTGCCAATCGCCGCTCGATACCAGCGTGGCCGAACGCACGCCCGCGTCGATGTTGAAGAAGTGTATCACCCTATCCAGACCCAGCACTTTCTTGCGCTCCATCATTTTCGCTGTCTCCTTAGCGTTATTGAGCTTTGGCAAACTATCGGCCTTGCGGTCTTGAACGCATATCGTAATCGGAACATCGACAAAAGGAAAATGGTCCGGGTGCTGAGCCCATGGCATCGCTGTACGCAGTCGGGCCCCACCGCACAAAGCGTCTCACCACCCTTTGCTCTGTTGAAGACCCGTTCTCGTCTTCTCACTGTTTGGGTAGGCCGGGCGTCTCGCCCGGCCGCATGGCGCTTCTGACACCCCCGGCTCTGGCACCGGAGCGTCTCTTGCGACGCCCCATCCAACGCATCAGCCTTCGAACGTCCTCTCCACCCGGAAACCGGCCTTCTTGTAGAGGCCAACCGCCGGCAGGCTGTCCGCAGGCGCGGCTGCTTCACCGTCCCCGGGGGGTCAGCATCAACCCAGGACATCCCTATGAGAACCGGTTTTCGGGGTTGACAACGCTCGAACAGAGGGCTACACTTCGGCGGGTCGGACCAGCCGCGGGCCCGAGAGAGCTATCTGGGAAAGATGGAATGAGCACTGCGCGGAACGAGAGCCGGGTGTGGACGTACGGGTCGGAAGAAGCGTTGCAGGGGGTGCGGCCGACGTTCAACTTGGGCGGGGTAGCCGAGCCGTCGGACGAGGAGCTGGCGGCGATGCAGGCCGGGCAGTATATCCTGCACGCGCGGGCCGGGAAGCTCACGCAGGTTCCGGTGGAGAAGGCACGGCTGCCCCACGACCCCAAAGGCCACACGCAGCGGGTCCAGGTCAGCTTGCACCCGGACGGGACCATATACGTCAGCCAGGGAAGCCTGATGTCAAAGTCCGCAGACGGCGGGCGATGCTGGGAGGCGTACGACTCATCCTGGCATTCGGGGCCAAACGGCCCCTTCGCGATTCTCAGTGACGGAACGTTCGTCGGTGCGCATGGCGATGAGAATCCTGAGGACGCAGAGGTGTTGGTCTTGGCGTCGGGGGACGAAGGTCGAACGTGGGAGAGGATCGGCGAGGTCGACAACCCGGCCGGATGTCCGGTGCGCTACGGTGGGAGCAGCCTGTGTCGGCTTCCGGACGACACGCTGGTCCTCGCCGTGGAATCCCGCTACCCCCACAGGAACGACCCCGAGTATGTCCACCGTTCGACCGACGGCGGCAGGACGTGGAGCGGGCCGACGGGCTGCAACACCGGGCCAGGTTTTCTGGGCGGGAACTGCTATGAGACCAGCATCGGCCGGATGGCGTCGGGGAAGCTGCTGGCGTGCATCCGTTATCATGGGCCGGTTGTGCCGCACTGGCCGCTGTTCGGCCGCGACGGATGGGCGCACTACAAGGCCGTGTTCCTGGCCGATTCAGACGATG
The DNA here is from genome assembly GCA_964639345.1 of uncultured candidatus Brocadiaceae bacterium. Taxonomy (GTDB): domain Bacteria; phylum Planctomycetota; class Brocadiia; order SM23-32; family SM23-32; genus CAZHPE01. The sequence continues at coordinate 4,885 of CAZXDF010000370.1, forward strand.
AGGGACGAACGTGGCGCAACCTGCGGCCGCTGGCGAATGTTCACGGGCAGTGCCATGGCGACGCGCTCGGGCTAAGTGATGGTTGCGTGGTGGTGACGCACGATCACCGCTATTTCCCAGGCACGCCGTGTGGACGGGCGATGATCAGCCTAGACGAGGGCCGGACGTGGGAGGACGAGGCGTATTTCCTGTACTACGGCAGGGGCCAGAGCGGGTTCAGCCAGAGCGTGGAACTGGGCGATGGGACCATTGTGACGATCGGGGCGAAGAGCGACTTCATGGGAAAGGGCATTCACGGAAAAGCGTCCAAGACCTCCCGAGATTGGTTCGGCCGGTCGGACCTTTGCGCCATCCGCTGGCAGCTTGGTGCTTCCGTCACCAACTGCTAGCATGCCGCCGCCATCTTACTCCGGTCAGGGCCGCGACGAAAGAGACAAGAGCGGCCACGGCCGTGAAGACGTCGCGGAAGGCGAGGTAACCCCGTCGCCGTGCGTCGCGGACATCTCTCCGACAATACAGTAGAGAGCGCGTGCAAAGTCAGGGCGCAGGCGAATCGTGCGCGGCCAAGTCGAGGCCAACACTGCCATCTCCGCGCGCGCGCTCTCTTCCGCCCAAGCCCGCGGCCCTGCACGTCAACTGCCCG
>CAZXDF010000371.1:0-4777 GCA_964639345.1 uncultured candidatus Brocadiaceae bacterium
CGGCCTTCGAGTGGGAGGAGGTCCCGGCGGCCCGATGGAACGGGACGCTGGCGAAGGTCCGCTTCGCGGCCACGAGCGCCCGCGCAGCCGTTCGCTGCCGGCGGGTGCTGCGGCGCTTCCGCCCGCATGTCCTCGTGGGCCTGGGCGGGTATAGCTGCGTGGTGCCCGTGCTGCTGGCGAAGGCCATGGACGTGCCCACCATGCTCCTTGAAGCCAACGCCGTGCCCGGGCGCGCGGTGCGCGCGCTGGGCCGCGTGGTGGACTGCGTGCAGGTCCAATGGGTGCGCGCGGGGCGCAGGCTGAAGGCCAGGCGCGTGCTCGTGAGCGGCCACCCCGTGCGAAAGGCCATCCTGAAGGCCGGCCGGGCGCGGGCCATCGCGCGCCTGGGACTGGAGCAGGGGCGGCTGACCCTGCTGGTGACGGGCGGCTCGCAGGCGGCGCAGGCGCTGAACGAGACGCTTGTGCCGGCGCTGCACGAACTCCTCGGACCCGGCGGCGGCCTGCGGGCAGACCGGCTCCAGGTGCTGCACCTGACCGGCCCGGACTACCTGGAGGAGGCCCTCAGGGCCGAGCTGCCTCCCGGACTCATCTACCAGCCCATGGGGTTCCTTCACGGCATGGGTGATGCCTACGCGGCCGCCGACCTGGCGCTTTCCCGGGCCGGCGGGTCGACCCTGGCGGAGCTTACGGCGGTGGGCGTGCCTAGCGTGCTGGTGCCCTACCCCCATGCCGCCGACAACCACCAGCACGCCAACGCGGCGGTGCTCTCAGAGGCGGGAGCAGCCCGCCTGCTCGTGCAGGAGCGCCTGGGCGACGGGAGGCTCGTCGCCCTGTTCAGTGAGCTCTTCAACCACCCCGACCGACTGGCCTACATGGCCCAGCGCGCCCGCGAGCTCGGGCGCCCCGAGGCCGCCTTCACCGTGGCCGCGGAGCTGGCGCAGATGGCCGGCTTTGTGCCCACGCGGGCGGGATGGTCGGATGCTTCAACCGTAGACGGTTCGCCTTTACGCCACCAGGCCGCTTAATAAGGGGGAAGTATCGATGGATTTGAGCAACGGCAACAGCCGGTTGGATGAGTGCAAGTCGCACTGGCACTTCATAGGCATTCTGGGAAGCGGCATGCAGGCCCTGGCCCGCTATGCCATCGAACGCGGGGCCCGGGTGACGGGCTCGGACTTGCAGCCGTCTCCGGCGTTGGACGATCTTACCCGGCGCGGCGCGGTGATACAGCTCAATCACGAGAACACGATCCTGAGTTCCTCGGCGGACCTGGTCGTGTTCAGCCAGGCCATCGCCGAGGACAATCCGGAGCTTGCCTCGGCCCGGCGCATGGGCGTGGAGGCCATCCGGTATCCCGAGCTGCTGGGCAACCTGATGGAACGCCAGCCTGGCATCGCGGTGGCCGGCTCGCACGGCAAGAGCACGACGGCCGGCATGGTCGCCTACGTGCTCAGGCGGGTCGGCATGGACCCGTCCTACGTGATCGGGGCGGATGTGCCGCAGCTCGGGGGCGCCTCGCGCTACGGCGCCGGCCCCTACCTGGTGGCGGAGGCCTGCGAGTACAAGCGCTCCTTCCTCTACCTGTGCCCGCGCATCGGCGTGGTGACCAACGTAGACCTGGAGCACATGGACTATTACTACGACCTGGTGGACATCCAGGAGGCCTTCCGGAGCTTCGCCGAGGGGATCGATCCCGACGGGGCGCTGGTGGTGAATGCGGACGATGGCAACACGCGCGGAATCGCCGACGCGGCGGAGTGCCGCGTGATGAGCTACGGGATCAAGGCCAAGGGAGCCGAATACCGCGCCGAGCGCATCTGGCGGGCCAAGAAGCACACGAATTTCAACCTCACCTTCGATGGGAAGGATTACGGGCGCTTCAGCGTGCAGCTCTACGGCACGCACAACGTCTACAACACGCTGGCGGCAATGGGGGCGCTGCACAGGGCGGGCGTTGAGTTCGATCAGATGCGCGGCCCGATCGCAGAGTTCGAAGGCGCGGCCCGCCGGCTCCAGCTCCTGGGAGAGCCGTGGAACGTCGCCGTAGTCAGCGACTTCGCCCATCACCCGAACGAGATCAAGGCGAGCCTCGCGGCCACCCAGCAGCGCTTCCCGCACCGGCGGGTCTTCTGCGTCTTCCAGCCCCACCAGTACAGCCGCACCCGCACCATGCTGGAGGAGCTGGCCGAGGCCTTCAGGGGCGCATGGCTCACGCTCGTCACCGACATCTATGCCGCCCGCGACACCGAGCAGGACATGCGCTCGGTCAGCGCCGCGGACCTGGTGCAGCTGATGAACCACAAGGGCATGACGGCCCACTACGTCCCCGATTTCAAGGATATCGACGACATCATGGTCGGCGACGTGGTGCCGCGCGATGTGGTGCTGGTGATGGGCGCCGGCAACATCTTCGAGGTCGCGCACAACGTCGTGCCCAGAATCGATGCAAAGGGACGTAAGCAACTGGCGGCGTAACGGACAGGGAACAGGGAATAGCACCAAGGTCAAAAGGTCGAAGGGTCGAAAGGTCCAAGAGCCACGACGACCGGGCTTAGACTCTTAGACTCTTAGACTTTCGTTGACACTCAGTACTCGAGGAGCACGCGGTTGGACCAGCTCGCAGCCACCAAGGTAGTCGAACTCAGGGAGTTGACCAGTTTCTCGATCGGCGGGCGGCCCCGCTTCTATGCCCGGCCGGCCACGTACGCCGAGCTCCGCGCGGCCCTGAAGCGTTGCCGGGCGGCCTCGCTGCCCGTGCGGGTGCTGGGCGGCGGGAGTAACCTGCTGGTGGACGACGGAAGCCTGCCCTTCGCCGTGGTGCACATCTGCGAGCCGGCGTTCGACTGGGTCCGCTTGGCCGGTCCGTGCGGGGTGCGCGTCGGGGCCGGGCTGCCCGTGGGGCGGCTCCTGGGCCAATTGAGGCGCCGCGGGCTGGGGGGCCTGGAGTTCATGACGGGCATCCCGGGCACGGTCGGCGGCGCGCTGGCCGGCAACGCCGGCGCCTGGGGACACAGCATCGGCGAGCGCGTGGTGCGGCTCTGGACGGTGGACCGGCACGGCAACGTCAGGAGGCGCGCGGCCCGGGACGTCGCCTTCGCCTATCGAAGCTGCGAACTTGCCGGCGAGATCGTCACGGAGGCGGAGTTCCGGCTGGAGATGCGCAGGCCCGTCGAGATAGCGTGGCGCATGAGACGCTGCCGCAAGCAGAAGGCGCTGCGCCACCCCATGGGCCGGCGCAGCGCCGGGTGCGTGTTCAAGAACCCCCCCGGCCTCGAGGCCGCGGGCAGGCTCCTGGACACTTGCGGCCTGAAGGGCGCGCGTGTGGGCGGGGCGGAGGTGAGCCCCGTTCATGCCAACTTCATCTGCAACGTCGCCGGCGCCACGGCGGCCGACGTCACGGAACTCATCGATCAAATGCGCCGGGCCGTGCGGACGCGCTATGGCGTGGAGCTGAAGATGGAAGTGGAACAGTGGTCATCCCGGCCGATGGTCGCCTGAAGCTTACGCGGGGAGGAGTCCGATATGCACGGAGAGCAGCGGCTCAAGATTGCCGTACTGATGGGCGGGGTAAGCAACGAACGCGAGGTTTCGCTCAAGAGCGGCCGGGAGGTGGCCGGCGCCCTGGCCATGCTGGGCCACGAGGTGATTCCGCTGGACCTGAAAGAGCGCAGCATCCTCGCGCTCGAGTCGCTTCGGCCCGACGCGGCGTTCCTCGCCCTCCACGGCGAATGGGGCGAGGACGGCGGCGTGCAGGAGCTGCTGGAGGAGGCCGGCATTCCCTACACCGGCAGCGGGCCGGAGGCCAGCCGCCTGGCCTTCAACAAGCTGGCCAGCAAGCGGGCATTCGTCCGGCACAGCGTGGGCACCCCGGATTACTTCGTCCTTGAGGACCCGATGCAGGCGGATCAGGCCGCGCGCGGGGCCCGGCTGCTGCGCTGGCCCGTGGTGTGCAAGCCGTCCCGCGGCGGCTCGAGCATCGGCGTGAGCATCTGCCGCGGACCGGACGAGACGAAAGAGGGGGTGGCCGGAGCCTTTCGGGAGTCGAAAGGGCCCGACAAGCAGTTCGAGCCCGTGCTGATCGAGCGCTGCGTGCTCGGGCGGGAGCTGACTGTCGGCGTTCTGGACGGGAAGGCCCTGCCGGTGGTGGAGGTACGCTCGCGGCGCGCCTTTTTCGACTACCGGGCCAAGTATGAGGACAAGGGCACCATCTACTCGCTCGACGTTCCGATCCCACGCAGCGTCTACGCGAGGGTCCAGGAGCTGGCCCTTCAGGCCTACGAGGCCCTGGGCTGCCGGCACATGGGGCGCACGGACATGATTCTGGCGGCCAGGGACGGCAAGCTGTATGCCCTGGAGGTCAACACGATCCCCGGCTTTACGCCCCGCAGCCTGCTGCCGATGGCGGCGGCCGCGGCCGGGATCGCATTCCCACAACTATGCGAGCGCCTGGTGCGCCTGGCGCTGCATGAGGCGGCGCAATCGCCTCATGCCCAAACGGCCGCGCGCGACCGGCGCCGCAGCGCCTGAACGCACAGGCGGCCTGACGACTCTGACGAGAGACAGGATCAACAGGGTAAGGGATGAGGGCTCACGGAGCGGGCAGGAGTCTTTGGCCCCCGTCGTCCACCTGCTCTATCCCGGATTTCCCAGTTACCGATAGGCTCCACGAGCGGGAGAGTGTATGATAGCTGCTCGAGAGACGTTCTGAGGAAATTGTAGCCACACGAAGCTGGAGAATCCAATGGGTGAGGCCGGAAATGCGGCTTTGAGACTGAGA
>CAZXDF010000372.1:0-5064 GCA_964639345.1 uncultured candidatus Brocadiaceae bacterium
CGCCTCCTCGGCCTCGCGGCGGGTCTCCGACAGCAGGCGGTCCCTCTCCTCCTGAATGGCGGAGAGTTTCGCCTGGTATTCCTTCCAGGCCTCCTGGGCCTCGTCGGCCTCTTCCCGGGCCTTCTTGTGTGCGTCCGCGATGCCCTTGCGCCGCTTCTCGAGCACTGCAAGCAGCGGCTTATGCAGGAACTTGTAGAGCAGCCCGACCAGGATGAGGAAATTGGCGAGGGCAAAGACGAACCCCTGCCAGGTGAAGTCCAATGGGCTCGGACCTGCGGATGGATCAGTCGACATGTCGGCGGCCCTCCCGTGCCGGTATGTCAGACGAATAGTATGATGAACGCCATCACGAGGCAGTAGATGGCCGTGGACTCGACCATGGCCAGGCCCACGAAGAGCGTGCGGGAGATCGCGCCGCTGGCGTCCGGCTGGCGCCCGATGGACTCCAGCGCCTGTGCTAGGGCGCGGCCCTCCGCAAGGGCGGGTCCTATCGAGCCGATCGCAATCGTCGCTCCGGCGACGATGTAGCGTACAATCTGCAACGTTGTCTCATCCATCAATTTGCTCCTTCCCTGGAGGGGGTGGGCTGCGTCTCTTCGCGCCTGGGACGCTGCTCGACGACAGCGCCGATGTAAACGAGGGCGAGAACGGTGAAGATGTAGGCCTGGATCGCGGCGGTGATCAGGCTCAGGATCGACAGGAACAGCACGAGCAGCACCGCCGGGACTCCGAAGATGCTGTGATAGCTGATCCGCAGCAGCAACAGGTTGCTGACCACGCCGACCACGACCGCCATCAGGAACTCGCCGCTCATGATGTTGCCGAACAGGCGGACGGCCAGCGACAGCGTCCGCGTGATCTCGCCCAGCAGGTTGAACGGCAGCATGAACGGGTTCGGTTGCAGATAGCCCTTCAGATATGCCCGCGCGCCCCGCTTCCACATCCCGTAGAAGGGCACGGAAAAAAGGACGATGACCGCGAGCGCCGCTGTGACGCTTAGGTCGCTCGTAGGGCTGTGAAGCCCCGGAACCATGCCGACCAGGTTCGAGACGAACACGAATAGGAACAGCGTCCCCATCAGGGGGACGTACGGTTTCGGATCGGCGCGGACGATCTCCCGGATGAGATTCACAAGGGATTCCGTGAACATCTCGAAGAAGTTTTGCAGCGGGCCCGGGACGCCGTCCCGCAGACGCCGGGTGACGATCAGCGACAGAAGCAGCAAGGCGCCCATGACGCCCCAGCTCGCTATTGCGCTGTCGGGGAGCCAGGCGACGGCCGACGCCACAGGAATGGCCTCAGTCGGCAACGCCATCGGCGCCTCCTTCATCCTTGCCCCGGCCCACCATCCGACCGATCAGGACCCGCGCGGTGAAAACCCCCGTTATGCCGGCCAGCATCGCGGCCGGGATCTTTTCCGGATGCTTGTCTTTCATCACCAAAGCCACCGCGATCAGCACCGCGGCCAGAAACACCATCCGCGCGTACATGCACGCCGGCGCCTGCCACATCGGGCCGCGCCCGCTCACGACGTAGTCGACTTGCACTTTCATCGACAGGAAGAACACGCCGCCGACCATGAAGCCGATCACCAGCGAGACGATCCAGCCGACCAGGCCCATTCCCAGCAATCCGTTCATATCTTCCTCGATATCATCCGCCAGGCCAGGATGCAACCCAACGTCAGGCCCACGAGCATGAAAAACAACAGGAACACGCGCCCCGAGTCCAGGCGCGCGTCAAGCCACCTCCCGAACAGCACGCCCAGCACCATCGGCAGCGACACCGACCATCCTACCGTCCCCATGTTGCCCACGGAGATCCAGAAGGACTTGTCGCGCTCGTTCTCCTCTTTTCGCTCCCGGCGGCGCTGCACTTCCGACACGAAGGCGCCCTTGTGCTTGCCCGGCTTCGAGTGCGGACCGTGCGCGCTCACCTTATCTCTCCGGCTGTCTCGACATCCAGGACGCGGCGCATCAGGTTCAGGCGCATCTTCTCGAACGCCACCTTGTTCGTCCTGTCGGCGTGCTCCTCTTTGTCGAACTCCTCCAGCACGGTGCCCTCCAGGTGCGCCAGGTCGCTGCTGGCGACCGCCTGGCGCGAGACGATCTCCACCTCTTCGCCCGTCACGATCATCACCCCGCCGTTGACGGCCACGTATCTCTCACCGCCCCCGGCAGCCCGCGCGATGACGATCCCCGCCGCCAGCGGCGTCACCAGCGTCGCATGACCCGGCCGTATGCCCAGCGATCCCGTCACGTCCTCGGCTGTGACGTGCGTCACGTCCTCCTCAAGGATGACCTCGGTCGGGGTGAGGACGCGCAGCTTCACTCGCTTTCCTCCTCCTCGTCCTCGCGCTCGTCCGTCTGGTTTTCCGGCGTCTTACGGGCCTCCCCGCGGGCCTCGTTTATGTTACCGATCATGTAAAGGGCCGCCTCCGGCACCTTGTCGAACTCCCCGCCAAGGATCGCCTCGCACCCGTCGAGCGTCTCCTCGATGGGGACAATCGTGCCGGCCTTGCCCGTGAAGTGCTCCGTGACGAAAAAGGGCTGGGTGAGGAAGCGGATGAGCCGGCGGGCGCGCGCCACGACGCGCTGGTCCTCGGCCGACAGCTCCTCCAGGCCGAGCATGCTGATGATGTCCTCGAGGCTGCGGTAGTGGGCGATGCTCTCGCGCACGTGCCGCGCCGCCCGGTAGTGCCGCTCGCCGACGACGTCCGGGTTGAGCAGCTTGCTCGCGGACTCCAGCGGGTCCACGGCCGGATAGAGGCCGTCGGAGGCCATGCGCCGGCTCAGCGTGATGGTCGAGTCAAGGTGCGAGAAGGTCGCCGCCGCGGCCGGGTCCGTGAAATCGTCCGCCGGCACGTACACCGCCTGGATCGAGGTCACGGCGCCGCGATGCGTCGACGTGATGCGCTCCTGGAGCTCCGCCACTTCGCTGCCGAGCGTGGGCTGGTATCCCACGCGCGAGGGCAGGCGGCCCAACAGTCCGGAAACCTCCGAGCCGGCCTGAACGAAGCGGAACACGTTGTCGATGAGCAGCATGACGTCCTTGCCCTGCTCGTCGCGGAAATACTCGGCGATCACCAGCGCTGTCAGCGCGACGCGAAAGCGCGCGCCGGGCGGCTCGTTCATCTGCCCGAAGACCAGCACGGTCTTGTCCAGCACGCCCGCCTCGGTCATCTCGCGCCACAGGTCGTTGCCCTCGCGCGAGCGCTCCCCCACCCCGGCGAAGACGCTCAGCCCGGCGTGCTTCTCGACCGTATTGCGGATGAGCTCCATGATGAGTACCGTCTTGCCCACGCCCGCTCCCCCGAACATGCCCGCCTTGCCGCCCTTGGCCAGCGGCGCCAGCAGGTCCACCACCTTCATGCCGGTGGCGAAGACCTCGGCCTCGGTTCGCTGCTCGGCAAGGGCCGGGCCGAGGGCATGAATGGGGCGTTTCGCTACCTCGCCCGCGCCGCTGGGCAACTTCGCCGGTCCGGCATCGTCGATCGGCTCGCCCAGCACGTCCACCATGCGGCCCAGCACTGCGTCGCCGACCGGCACGGTGATGGGGTCGCCCGTCGCCTGGGCCTCGGCGCCGCGGGCCAGCCCGGCCGCGAAGCTCATGGAGATCCCCCGCACCCGCGTGCGCGAGAGGTGCTGCTGGACCTCGACGACCATGCGTCCGGAAGGGCCTTCAATGTCGACCGCCTCATTGATGCCGGGAAGCCTTTCCGGGAACTCGATGTCAATGACCGAGCCGCGCACTGCGATAACATGTCCGGTCATAGTCATAAGCGGCGGTCTTCCCTTGCGAACGGTCGGCTCGCGGCGGCACCTCACCGGCCTCCGCACCGGTGGTGCCCTCGCCCACAATCATATTGTCCTGCGGCGGGATTGCAAGCTCCACCGAGCCGGCTTCCTCGCTGCGGGTGTCGGATAATGAGCGTGGAGTGGGACGACGGCCAACCCAGGCTGACTACTGTTCGCTTGCTTCAACAAATGGCTCAAAAGCTTTTCTGAGGATTGATCGCCAGTACCCTCTTCTTTGCTCTTTGCGAAGCATTCTATGGATCGCTCCCCAATACTCTCGCTCCGTCCACACATTCCAATTGCCCACGTAGTGGAACGAACCCGAACCAGCCTGGGGTGGAGCCGGGTCAGATGCGGCTCCCCCATATTCCGCTTCGAAGTAGATAACCTGGCCATCGGCGAAGTAGCAGTATTTCCAACCGGGCCAGCCGAATGCCGGGGCTTCGCGTTCCCGGGGCTCCGGCAGTCCGAGATCAAGCTCGATTCTTTGAACTGGGTATCCAACCGGCAGTTTGGCGAAATATGCTTTCGCCCCATCAACGGACAATCCGGCCGAAACGTGCGGTGCTGTGGCTAATGGACGGAACCTGCTCGCCCCACCTAGCGCCGCAAGTACAAGCAAAGTTGCCAGGCACACAAGGATGAGACTCTTCTTGAGTCCTAACATTGGCTCCTGTCCCCAGAGAACACGGCTTCGGGATCGCCGGGACTATTCGGTCTAGGCGTGGCGTCACAGGCAGTATACGGTGAGCGCCGGGCAGCCTTCAATCCCCAGATTTGCAGTTTTCCGGCGACGCAAAGGGAACATCTGGGGCAGGCGGGATAAGTTCACGGCGCGAGGACCTGGTGCATGAGGGTTTCCACGTCGGCGTCCGGTCCGAGCTTCTTCAGGGCCGTCCGGACGGCCTTGCGGGCGACGGTGGGGCTCTCGCCCAGGCTGACGAGCGCCTTGACGACGTCCTGCGCGGCTGCGCTCTCAGCGGGCGCGCCCGCCTCCTCGGGCTGCTCGGCAAGCTCGCCCCTGAGCTCCAGCACCAGGCGCTGGGCCGTCTTCTTTCCGACGCCTTTGACCAACTTGGTGAGCGCCGTGACGTCGCCGGCCATCACGTAGCGCGTGAAGTCCTCCACCGAGCAACTGCTCAGCACCCCCAGGGCCCCCGCCGGCCCGACCCGGTTCACGCCCACCAGCATCAGGAACAGCCGCCGCTCGGCCTCCGTCGCGAAGCCGTAGAGGCGCATCAGGTCATCGCGAAGGATGAGGTGGGTC
>CAZXDF010000373.1:0-2914 GCA_964639345.1 uncultured candidatus Brocadiaceae bacterium
GGGTGCCGGCCCGCCCCCTTGTAACGGACGTATCCACCGGCACGGTCAAGCCGAAGTCGATGAGCTTCAGGTTGGCCTGCTCATCGACAAGGATGTTGGAGAGGCATATGTCCCTGTGCACCAGACCCTTGCCGTGCAGATAGTCGAGAGCCGAGGTGAGTTGGCTCAGGAGGTTCAGCAGTTCGCTCTCTTCCTTCCCGTTGTTGCACCGCCCGACGTACTGGCCCAGGTTCGACTCGATGAACTCCATCGCGATCCAGTAAGGCGGCTTCTTGCTGAACTCAACGCACTTGACAATGTTCGGATGATCCAGGACCGAAAGCAGCTCCCCCTCCCACAGGGTCGAGCGATGACGCTGGAGAAGAGAGGCTATGCGGCTGCCCGCTTTCGTCAGGATCTTGAGGGCGACGTCGGCGCTGTTCTCCTTGTGGACCGCCCTGTAGATGTTGGAGAAGGCCCCCGCGAAGATCTGCCTCTTGATCTCGTATCCCTTGACGCGCGGAGTATCATCGCGCCTTGATCGCAGCCATTTCAGCATTACGGACTCTCGGTGAGGATTCCAACGTCGCACGAACGCAACGGACCGCTCCGTACTACCTCCGCCAGGCCGTCATGAATCGGTACCGGGCCCACGCCTTACAGCCACCGTTAGGCTCTGTCTGAAAAACCTGATCGTGCTTGGACCGGCTGCGCCGGCTTCGAGCGGCTGCGACCGGCGCGTTTCATTGTCGCCCTGTATCGGCATATCGAAGGATATGCCTGCTGCGGGCTCCGCGAACCGCTTGGTCTCGCTCGCTCTCGGGCCGACGACGGACTTCTCAGACAGAACCTAATCCTTGGCGGCGTCCCTTTCCTTCCCTTGCTCGACGTCGATGTCCTTGACATCGAACTTCTGATGCGACCCGTCCTCCAGGCGCACAAGCAACCTTTGCCCGATGATCTCCTGGGCCACCACCACCCCCGCCCCTTTCGGCGTCGTCACCGTCGTTCCGCGCCGGGGTAGGGCCTTCTTCAACTCGGCGTAGAGCTTGTCCTCGAAGTTCAAACAGCACTTCAGGCGACCGCATCGGCCGCTGATCTTGGCCGGGTCCAGCGTCGACTTCTGGCTCTTGGCGATCTTCATGGGGATGGGTTTCAGGTCCTTGAGGAAGGCGCGGCAGCAAAGCTCGCGTCCGCAGGGCCCGTAGCGCCCCAGTAGGCGCGCCTCATCCCTCACCCCGATCTGGCGCATCTCGATCCGCGTGCGATACCGCCCCGCCAGCTCCTTCACCAGGGCCCGGAAATCGACCCTGCCCTCGGCAAGGAAGAAGAAGATCATCTTGTTGCCGCCGAACAGGTGCTCCACCTTCACCAGCTTCATCGGCAGCTCGTACTGGGCAATGAGCTTCTCGCAGTACTGGAACTCCTCCTTCTCCAGGCTGCCCGCGATCTCTTCCTGGCGCCGCGAGTCCTTCTCGGTGGCCTTGCGCATGATCTGCCCCAGCATCTCGGGCCCCCGCGACTCGGCATCGTCATCACGCTGGCGCATTTGCGAGACCGTCTCGCCCCATTCCAAGCCCCGGTCGGTACGTATTATCACACCGTCACCCTCGCGCAGCCCCTCAGGCGGCGCATCGAAATACGCAACGCTATCCATGGCCCCGTAGCGGACCGCCGCGTAGCGTGGCATGCCAAAAACCCCAGCCATAGCAAGGACTTACAGACACGTTATGAACACGATGACCGGTCCATTCTACGCCCAAGAAGGGGTGCGCGTCAAACGATTGCTCCCTCGCATTCTTTCCGGTCCGGTAGTCCGCTGCCGAACACTAACGGAGGGACGAATTCGCTTGACGATCCCCTTCCGGCTCCGTACCATATATGAAGCCGCGCCAGGGTGGCCCGAGTTCTGGCCGGCACGAGACGACAGTAACGGAGCGGGTGTAGCTCAGCGGTAGAGCACTAGCTTGCCATGCTAGGTGTCGAGGGTTCGAATCCCTTCACCCGCTCCAGCCTCCCTTCTGCCTACAGCTGACAGCAAGTGTCAGCGCTTGTCTATCTCTGCCATCCCCCAAGCGTTGTGACTTCTCAGGATACACGTTGCCAGATCGCGGCAAACCCTCCGTTTGCCAATAGATGACAGGAAGTGACTACGAAGGACTACAGCTAGTGCAAGAACTGGTGCAAGACTTCGCGCGGCCCTTGCCCTGCAACCGCCCGGTCGTGCCGAATGGTTGTGGAAGCAGGGAGCGGCCGGTACAATGGCAATGACGCGGCGGAACGTTGGCGAGTGTCCTCGCAAGCCGAGGGGGAGATCGTCGAGTTTCAAGTTGCGGGCCTCGCCTCGGTGGGGGAATCTACCGCGAGGCTCCCGCAGTTGCTGGCGCCGGGAGAGCGATTTCGCTGCCGCAGGGAGAAGACGATGGGGGTCGCAGGCACAGGGAGGCGAAGGCGGCTTCTCTGGAGGATTGGCGTCACGCTCGTGGCGCTCGTGGCAATTGCCGTCCCCGGATGGCGGCTCTATGCGTACGCCACCAGGAGATACGAGAAGAGCGCGCAGGTCCTCAAGTTGCAGGCGGCCCGGGCGCGCCAAGAGAGACTGGCCAGAGAGAGAGCCCGGGAGGAGGCCGCCACGAAGGCTGCTGAGAAGGCTGCGGAAGACGCTAGAATCGCCGAGAACGATGCGAAGCTGGATAAGCGCGAAATCACGTTCACGAAGCTTCGCCCCACCGCCAGGGTGCTGGCGGCGGGCGCCGGGAAGGTCAGAGGCGTGGCATTCACACCGGACGGCCTGACCCTGCTCAGTGCTCATGAAGACGGGTCGGTAAGGCTGTGGGACGTGGCGAACGGGTTGCTCCTGATGGACCTGGGGGCACACCGTGAGGGGGTTCGTGGGTTGGATGTGAGCCCGGGCGGGCGGTACCTTGCCACCCGA
>CAZXDF010000374.1:0-10057 GCA_964639345.1 uncultured candidatus Brocadiaceae bacterium
CCAGCGCGAGGAACCGGCACGCCAGGTCCTGGCCGGGTCTCAGTTCGTGGCGGGTGCCCAGCCTCGCCCCCTCGCCGCTGAGCACGCGCACGATGCAGCGACCGCAGGCGCCCTGGCCCCCGCACTCATTGTGAATGCGAACACCGCCCTCTCTGGCCGCCTCCAGCAGGTTAGTGCCCGGAGCCACCTCGACGCTGACGTTGGCCGGCAGAAACGTTACGCGAGGCATCTCATCCTACCAGTCTGCCCCATTCGTTCTTGAGGAATGCCGGGATCGCGCCCGCCTCTTTGGGTCCTACGATCACGCCGCAGCCGAGCTCTTCCTGCAGCTCGCCGCTAATGACTGCCACCAGGCCCGGGATGACGAGCCGACGGTGGGCCTCGTCGAGCTTCTCAAGCGCCTCGCTCTTCTGCATGGCAGCCTTGATCTGCTCGGGACCGAACTTGTCCGCGGCCCACGCCGTCAGCACGCTCGTGCCCTCGGTGTCAACGGCCAGCACGCGGGTGGGGACGCGGCTGGCCTCCACCTCGCCCAGAACGGTGTAGAAGGTCAGGGAGAAATTCGTGGTCACCAGCAGGGGAGCCTTGTTGTCCGGCTCGCCCACTTCGTAGAGCTTCGGCTCGACCTGCACCGGCTTCTGCGGGTCGATGTATATGCTCTGGCGCATGGTAAGGACGGGCAACACGTACTCGGGGCCATCCTCCTCCATCACCACAATGCCCGCGTACTTCGCCACGTACTGGCACGCCTCGAGCGACTGCACGTTGGGCTCCTGCTCCCACGCGCGCGCCAGCACGGGGAAGCCGAGCGGGCGGTAGCTGGATCGGATGGCTGCGCGCCGGCTCTGCGTCAGGAAGCCCAGAATCTCAGAGGGGCTCGCCTCGCCCGGACAAAGGACCATCTCCTCCACCCCGGCGCCCTTGGCCTTCTGGACGTCGGCGTCGCACTTCGCGAGGTCGCCTTCGACGACGATCGGCAGCTTCGTCTCGGCGGCAAGCTGGATCAGCTCGTCCGACGGACCTTTCCTCTCCCAGAGCAGGGGCCGGCTGTCGGCGAGGGCCTTTGCGGCCTCGGCGAGCTGAGAGGTGCTCTCAGCGATCAGGACCATGGGCAGCCCGAGGCCACCTTGAAGGGTGGCCGCAGCTTCCTTGAACTTCGCGCCGTCTCCCGATGCGCAGTTCAGCGCGACCGAATCCACGGCAATGACTTCGCCGACCCGCTCGAACGTCAGCGCCTTGATGCGCTGCGCCTTGGCGTCGAGCTCGTCGGTGTCGTTGACCAGCATCGCTATGCCGGGCGGGTGATGGAACTTCTCGTCGTGCCGGAACATCACGGTCTCGTTGCCGATCCGTATTGCCGCCTCGCCCGCACCGATCGTGACCAGTTTCTGCGGGGGCTGGCTGGCCGCGCCCATCTCCTCCGTGGCCTCCTCGGTCACGTGTGGGCATTCCTCGAGGGCCGCCTGCTTGCCGGCAACCTTCATGGCGAAGGCCAGGCACGTAGGCACCCCGCAGTCCCCACAGTTCGTCTTGGGCAGCAACTTGAAGATATCAAGTCCTGTAAGCGCCATTCTGTCACATCCTCTCTGCGTCTCGAGTCTTCAAGGGCGCGCAGGCACGCCGGCCTCGTGGCCGCCTCGCCACCCCCACCGGCACCGGCCCGGTCCGTCAGAACAGCGACGCCATCGTCAGGGCCGGATGTTCCACCTTCTGCAGGAACTCCAACAGCGCCGCCGAATCTTCCGCCACCGTCTCATCGGCGATCTTTTCCACAAGGTCCGGCATGCCCATCGCCTCAGCGCACTCCCGTAGTGAGTCCCCCATGGAATCCTTCAGCTCCTTGGGCATCCAAACCATCCGGGCGAGGCCGCCCTCGAAGCTGATAAACTTCTCACTGAGCAGGTAGCGTCGGCCCACGCCGAGGAAGCCGGGCGTCTGTATGCCGCCGCCGACGCTGCCGGCCAGGGTGCTGAAGGTCATCCCGATCGGCGTCATGCCGGCGAACTCGCGGTTGACCACCATGACCCCGTTCGCCTCGGGCACGATCGCCAGGATGCACTCGAAACACCCGCAGGAGGTCATGGGGCTATCCATGAGGGAGTACTGGCAGTAGCGCTCGACGCTGCGGTTGGTCGTGTCGTAGACGAACTTGTTGACGCCTTCCCACTCGCCCCGGGCGGCGTCGATCGTCGTGCCTTTCTGGATGGGCTGGTTGCAGCCGCTCGGGCTGATCTGAAAGGCCGCCTTGCAGTCGAGCCAGTCGTATGCGCCGCACAAGCCCAGCCGCTCGGGACTCACAACGCAGACGTGGTTCGGGGCGTAGCTCTGGCACAGCGTGCAGGAATAGTAGATGTCCACGTCCTCGTCCTTCATTCCGGCAAGCTTTGCGTCTCGCTCCGCGTAGGCGGCGGCCGCCCGTTCCCTGATGACCTCGATCTCCGCGGCATCAGTGATCAGGCGCACGGCTACCTTGTCCGCGAGCTGCCCATACTCGTCGTGCAGCTTCGCGTGCAGGATCGTGCCTATGTGTCCGAGCCGGAACCCGGCCTCGTAGGCGGCCTTGCTCAGACGCAGCCAGACCAGGTTCCTCTGCCCCATGTGCATCACGCCGCCGGCGTGGTTGACGTAGCGGTGGATCTGGCGCTCCAGGATGCCCTCGAAATCCTCCTGCATCTGGCGCCCGGCCACCAGGACTTCCACACCCAAGTCCATCGCACTGCCCACCTCCACGCCGTCGATGTCCTCGCCGATGATCTGGATGTCACCGTCGTCGATCTCATCCGTACCGACCATGCGGAGGTACTCGATGGCATGGGCCTTCTTGCCGCCAAACTCGACCTGCAGGTCCTCCTTGCGGACCCGCTCGCCCTCCAGCGCAGCGGCGAACGCCACGGGGATGTCCACCTCCTCCACCCTCACCTTCACGCCGCGCACTTCCACGCAGGTCGGCACGAGCTGCTCCAGGTCGGTCTGGCGCACTATGGCCTCGTATACGCAAACGCCCGAGGGACGCACCTCAGGGGTGCTTTCGTCGTCGCTGATCACCGGATAGCCCATCAGGATGGCGCCGGCGCCCGTGGCGTACCAGTCGTCCGTGATCGGCCCGAACGTCATGCCCCAGGCGTGCACCCTGTCCCTGGAGTACTGGAGTATCTCGGCGACCTGGCCGGGTTTCTTCCCGCCGAAAGTCAGCGCGCTGCGCACCGCCCAGTCCAAAATCATCGTGCCGTGGCGCGTCTCAGGGCCGGTGGGAACGATGTATGTGTCCCACCCCATCTGGATGCGCTCCTCGTCGAGCTGATCCTTCATGGTCCTGCCGTCGCGATTGGCGAAGAGGAACATCAGGATGCTGCGCTTTTGCAGCTCGCGCACGACGTAGACCGCGGCCTCGTTGTCGGGGGCCGGCCCCAGAATGGCGGCAAAGCCCGGCATGCGCCCGTCCACGAGCTGGATGCCGATCTCGCGCATCGCCGTGTCGGTCAGGAACCCGTAGTAGCCCTCCGGCAGCTCGTAGCCTTCCAGGTAGTCGAGCGCGCACAGGATCTCCTGGGCGAACATCGTCGCCGCGCCTTCGTCCAGACCGTGCCCGAGGTAAGGAAGCCAGACCTTACCCTCCGGCACCGGATGAAGAAGGTCCCGCCGGCAGTGCTCGAACACCGGTGCTATGTCGCCGAGCGTCTTCACCTGGCGCCCGGTGAGGGCGTAGATCATCGGCAGGTAGAACGCCGTCGCCGGGAACTCGATCTTCGTTGACTCTCCGTGCTTCTCAACCGCCTCTTTCCAGGCGGCTTCGGCCTCATCGACGAACTTGTGCGCGCCGCGCGCAACTGCGCAAAATGTCTCGCGAGACATTTATGACCTCCCGCTCAGCGAGTTAGACTCTCGTAGACCTTCCTGAACTCTTCGGCCCTCCGGCGGCTCCTGCAGACATGCCAGCCGGTAGCCGCCTCAGAGCGTCCTTGCCCAGCCGCAACACAAAATGGCGTGTATCATATCCATTCGCGAGCGTGACCGCAAGGAGCACTGCGTCCTTCTCCCAGCTCACCGTCCCGCCGTCGATAGCGAAGTGTCTGGTTGCCATCAGGCCCTCTTCACGGCATCCACTGGACACACATCAAAGCACGTGCCGCACTTGATGCAGACCTCATGGTCGATGCGGAACGGCTCGCCGACCTTGCCCCTTTCCCTGTCGGCCTCGGTGGCCCTGGCAGGCGCCTTGCCCCGCTTGCCCGAAATGCACTCTACGGGACAGTTCCTCGCGCACCGGCCGCAGCAGATACAGAGCTCGGGGTCGATGCTAAAAGTCACATGCGGCCCGGCCAGGGCGATGCGACTCTCATCCCTGACCAGGGCATCGAACTCGTCGGCCGCGCGGACCCTGTGCAACTCTTCCACGCCTACCGCGTCCAGGGCGCCCGTCGGACACGCAGCTACGCATACCGGGCATTCGCCCTCCTCAATGATGCCCTCGCACAGGTCGCACTTGACGGGATGCTTCTCCGCATCACTCCAGCGAATGGCCTCGAACGGGCAGACCCGCACGCATGCCTTGCACGCGATGCACTTCTCCGGCGAGGCTAGCACGCGCCCGCCAGCCTCGTCCCTGTAGAGGGCGCCCGACGTGCAGACCTGGACGCACGGCGCGTCCTCGCACTGCTGGCACTGGACCGGCACCGCATGGCCCCCAGCGGCGATGACGTGTACGCGGGGCACCAGGGGCGCTTCGGAAAGCACCGCCTCTACGATGTCAGCGAACCCGGCGTGCGCCTTGGCGCACGCGATTTCGCAGCTCTTGCACCCCAGGCACCGTTTCAGGTCGACCAAGATCGCACCTGCCTGCGTTTCTGTCTTCATTCCCTCGCCCTCTTATCGCTGCGGGGCACGCGCGGGGACGGCCCCGCGCAAGAACCTTCGTCCGGTGCTCACGACCTACTTCGCGGACGCCATAGCAGCTTCGCGCTCAGCCGACTCGGCGGGCTCGTACATCATCGGCGCAAGCCCCAGCGCCTTGCGCTTGGCGTCGATGTGATCGATCATCAGATGGGCCGCTTTGATCGGGTCGCTCTGGAAGGCGAGCTTGCCGCCGAAATCCGCCTCCATCCCGCCCAGCAGGTAGTCACTGACGACCTTGCTGCCCATCACGGGGAACGCCTCGCCGAGGAGGGTGAAAACGCCGCTGCCGGCCGCGTAAAGGGCGATCGTTATCGCCTTCTCGCACATCCATTCGGGCGCCGACGCGGCGACGGGCAGGTCGGAGATATCCTCTCCCAGCCCGCCTTCCTTGACCATCTCGATGCAGGCCAGAAGAATGCGGCTGTTATCCACGCATGAGCCCGCGTGCAGCACTGGGGCGATGCCAACCGCCCGGCAAATCTCCTGGAGTCCCTGGCCGGCGTAGGTCTCGGCCGCCTCGGGCCGCATGAGGCCGGCCTTTGCGCAGGCGATGGCCGAGCAGCCCGTCTGCAGCACCAGAACGTCGTGGCGGATCAGCTCCTTGACCATCTCGCGGTGCCTCCAGTCGTGGACCGTCTTCACGGTGTTGCAGCCGACCACCGCGGCCACGCCACGCAGGCGACCGTCCATGATGCCGTGGTTCAGGGGGCGGTAGAGGGGCCGGTAGTAGCCGCCAAGGGTGGCAAAGACGCTCTCCACCGTGTAGCCAGCCACCAGCTCCTCGCTCTCCTCGGGAATGATGGCCTTGGCCGGGTCCCTTTCTTTGAACGCTTCGACGGCCTCGTTGACGATTTGCTTGCCGATCTCGAACCCGCGCTCTTCCTCGAACTCAATGTGCTCGACGCCTGAGAAATGGGCCTTGGGCGAGGTCGAGATGATCCTGGTCGGCATGGTCACGGCGCACTCAACCAGCGAGGGGAAGATGCATTGAACGTCGACGATCATCGCGTCGATGGCGCCGGTGGCGAGGGCGAGTTCCTGCTGGAGGAAGTTGCCCGCGATGGGGATGCCGTGGCGCATAAGGATCTCGTTTGCCGTGCAGCATATACCGGCGATCTGGATGCCGTCGGCGCCGGCGTCCTTGGCCTTCTGCAGGATCTCGGGGTCATGCGAAGCCGCCACAATCATTTCGGACAGGACGGGCTCATGGCCATGGACGAGGATGTTGACCGCCTCGGCGCGCAGCACGCCAAGGTTCGCGCGGCTCTTGATCGGCTCCGGGCCGCCGAAGAGCACGTCGCTCACGTCGGTGGCGTACATGCTGCCGCCCCAACCGTCGACGAGCGCCGTGCCGATGGCGGTCCGCAGGAGGTGGACCGGATCGTTGTCGACCCCCATGTTGGTGGCGTGGAGAGTGGTCACGATGGTCTTGTCGATGCCGGAGGGGGTGACGCCGAGCTTCGCCCACTTCTCCTGTAAAGCCTGCGGGGCGCGCTGCACGAGCCTGAGCGCCCCTTCCTGGCGCCCGAAGTCCGCCAGGGCGGCCTCAGCCACCTTCGCTGCGATAGCCTGGACGTCCTTGCCGTCCTGCTCGATTCCTAACTCCTCGGCCAGCTTGCGGAGCTTCTGGTCGTTCTTGATCGAATAGCCCTTGCCCTTGCCCTGCGCGGTCAGCAGGAGGGTGTGGACGACGTCGCGCCCGTGATCGGAGTGCGCCGCCCCGCCCGCCGCACTGTGCCGGGCGAGGTTGCGGGCCGCGATCACATCGGCCGTGGCGCCGCACACGCCGCACTTGGCCCCATCGCCGAAGGGATCGATGCGGCATGGGCCCAGCATGCAGTTCTTGCAGCAGATGCCCAGCAGCCCGAAGTCGCACTGCGGCTGCGTGGCCTCATAGCGGTCCCAGGCAAGTTCGAGGCCCAGGCTCTCGCTATGCTCTATCATCTTCTGGCTCGCGCTGTCTACGCTACGCTTGGTCTTCGACATGCTCTTCCTCCCATCCGAGACGGCAAAACGGGGGCGTGAATATTCGCCTGATTTCCGAGCCACGTCCAGCAGGCTGACCCCGAACCGTTCCGGGCGCCGTGGCTCGGCCTTCTCATTGCCTCTAGGAGCCGCCGCGGTCCGACTACGACCGGGCGGGTATCAGAGACAGGGCCTGCTCGATCCATCGCCTCTGCTCCTGCGTGTTACGATACGGGCAGGCGCCCTCCAGGTCCGAGGCGGCAATGGAGTCGCTGTATGGAATTCTTCCCACCACGGGAAGGGGAGAGACCTGGCTCTCTATCAGCTCCAGCTCTTTCTCGTTTCTGTACTTGTTTATCATCACGCCGACGTTATCAATGCCGATGTCAGCGGCGAATTCCCTGACAGAGAAGGCGGTCTGAATGCTGCGTCTGCCGGGATCGACGATGGCGAGCATCATGTCCACTCCCTGCGCCGTTCCCCGGCCCAGATGCTCTATACCCGCCTCCATGTCGAGGATCACGAAGTCGTCCCGCCCGATGAGCAGGTGGGAAAGCAGCGACTTGACAAACGCGTTCTCCGGGCACATGCACCCGGCCCCGCCCTTCTTCAGCCGGCCCATGCGCAGCAGGCGAACGCCGTCGACCTCCACGGCGTATTCCTCGGGGATGTCGTCGACTTTGGGGTTCAGGGAGAAGAACTGGCCTCCCGAGCCGGCGGCCCCGGTGCGCTCCAGGATCAGTTCTTTCATCTCGATGATGGGCTTGACTTCAACCGACTCGTCCAGCCCCAGGGCCATGGCCGTGTTGCCGTCCGGGTCGGCGTCAATGAGGATGACTTTGTTGCCTTCCGCGGCAAGGTAACGGGCCAGCATGACCGCAACCGTGGTCTTGCCCGCTCCGCCCTTGCCGGTTATCGCAACTTTCATGTCAGGTGCCTTAGCCGCACAAAAAAGGCCGCCGACGTGTATTACTCGAGGCCAGGGCTCGCATTCCGCCTTGCCCGGCTCTTGCGCCGCACGACCTCAGTATCTCTACCTTCATTAGACAACGATTCGGATCGGGTGTCAAGTCAACGCGGCGCGCGCCGTGTGCGCCCCGCACCTGCGCATCCGCCGCTCACGCGCCGAGGCGCTCTGCCGCCCTACCACCGGCCCAGGGCCAGGGGATAGAAGCGCGCCCTACCCCCCGCCGGAATCACGGTGACGCCCTTGGGCGCCTCTAAGAAGCCGTCGGCGCGGGAGACCGCCAACAGGTGCGCCGAGCCGTGATACGGGACGGGTTCGGCCTGGCCCTCGTCATTGATCCTGGCCGGCCTGAACGAGGCGCGCCCCCCCTGCTCGCGCCTCAGCTCGGTGGCAAGGCACACTTCGAACGATCTCAGCGGGGGCACCCCGCCGCCCATCAGCGCGGCCACCCGGCGCACAAACAGGTGGAAGCCGACAAAGACCGAGACCGGGTTGCCAGGCATGCCGAGGGCAACGCCGCGCTCGCGCGTTGCGAACGTAAGAGGCCGTCCGGGCTTCATCGCCACGGAGTCGAAGTGGATCGCGAAGCCCTGCGCCTGCAAGGCGTCGGGGACAAAGTCGAAGTCGCCGACAGACACCCCGCCGCTCAAAAGCACAAGGTCCGCAGCCCCGGCCGCCTCCTCGATGGCGGCGCCCAGGACGGCGACGTCGTCCCGAACGTTCCGGCAAAGCGTGACCTCGAGGTCGTTTTCCTCGGCCAGGCCGGCCAGCATCGGGCTGTTGGAGTCCATGATCTTGCCGGGCGATAGCTCCTCGGGCGAGGCGACGATCTCGCTGCCGGTGGCGAGGATCCCCACCCGAACCCGCTGCCTGACCTCGACCGAAGCCACGCCGCAGGCCACCAGGTTCGCAACGGCCAGCGCATGGAGTTTCGTCCCCGCCGGATAGAGGGCCTGCCCCACGCGGACGTCCTCGCCTTTGGGGCAGATGTTGCCGGCCCTGGCGTGTTTGAAGACCCGCACCGTATCGTCGCCGCCGTCGGTCTCTTCTACCTTTATGACGCGGCCTGCTCCCTCCGGAACGGGCGCGCCCGTCATCACCTTTGTCGCCGCGCCGGGCTCCAGCGGGACGCTCGGGGCGCAGCCGGCCGGAATCGTCTCCAGCACCCGGTAGCTCTCACGCTCATCGCCGGCCATCACGGCGTAGCCGTCCATGGCCGACTTGTCGAAGGGCGGAAGGTCCAGGCGCGAGACCGCCTCCTGGCCCAGGATCCGTCCCCCTGCCTGCCGCACCGGCACGCTCTCAAGCGGGGCCACGCGCCCTGCCACGGCCCTGTCGACCATGGCGAACGCCTCCTCCACCGAAACCGCCCTCACGCCTGACCCACGCTTTGCCACCTTGCGCTCCCGATCTCGTTCGTGTTCTCAGTTATCATCACTCTGCACCGCGGCCGGCCTCACTCGAAGCAGCCCAGGCTGCAATTGCGGACCTTGATGTCCAGCACGTTCAGAAGCGCGCCGAGCCGGCGCAGGGCGAGTTCGTGCTTCGCCGCCATGGCCCAAACCGTAGCGCACCCGATCCAGCCTCCGGCCTCGAGCGTATCGGCGGTGCTCTCCCGCCGCTCGCCTCCGGTTTCCACGCGGATATCGCACGGCTCGGATTCCGCGATCTCCAGATCCAGCCCGCTCGTTTCGAGAAACGTTGCAACCGTCTCGCGCAGCTCTTCCGGCACACACAATCGCCTGGCCATGTCAGCCTCCAGAACCGGCACGGCACGCCGTGCCCCTACGTGCGGTCACCGTCCCTGATGCCTAGCCACTCTGCTAGGTCCGCGGGCGTATTAATGTTGCGAAACGGGCGTTCGTCCTCGAACACCACCTCCTCGACGCCCTGCTCCTCCCACAGGCGCACGGGCATCAGCCGCCCGCAGTCCAACGCCTCCTTCACGTGCGACAGCATCTCTACGTGCACGACGCAACACAGCGGCTGATGACGCCGCTTCCCGCCCCGGAGAACCGCCATCTTGACCGCCCGCGGGTCGCTCCTGAAAGCCTCCAGCAAGCGGCCGATCTCCTCCGCCGAGAAGGCCGGCAGGTCGCACGGGAGAAACAGGACACCGTCGCCCAGGCCGTTCGCCGAGACGTGCTCGAGGGCGGCCTCGACGCCCGCAAGAGGACCCATCCCGAGGCGCAGGTCCGGAAGGACGGTGACGCCGAAACCCTGGTGCCGCTC
>CAZXDF010000375.1:0-12416 GCA_964639345.1 uncultured candidatus Brocadiaceae bacterium
CGTGCTCACCGAGGCGGCTCTGGCCGGCCGGATCGACAAACTGCAAGGGTTGAAGGAGAACGTGATTCTGGGCCACCTCGTCCCGTCGGGCACGGGTTTCCGACGGTTCCGCAACGCCCAGTTGAGCCAGATCGCCGCTGCGGAGACGAAGGAGCTTGCGGTAGAGGCCGAAACGGAGTAGAATACCTGCTCCCAGTGACCGAGAGATCGGTGAACGCGTAAGAGGAGGCTGCCGGGAAGTGCCGACGATCAACCAGCTGGTGCGCCAAGGGCGGAAGAAGAAGCGCAAGAAAGAGAAGAGTCCCGACCTGGAGCACTGCCCCCAGAAGCGCGGGGTGTGCCTGCACGTGGGCACTCGCACTCCCAAGAAGCCGAACTCGGCGTTGCGCAAGGTGGCGCGCGTGCGGCTGAGCAACGGGCGCGAGGTCAACGCTTACATCCCGGGCGAGGCCCATAACCTCCAGGAGCACAATATCGTCCTTGTGCGCGGCGGGCGCGTGAGGGATCTGCCCGGGGTCCGCTATCACATCATTCGCGGCACGCGCGATGCGATGGGCGTGGAAGGTCGACACCGCAGCCGCTCGAAGTACGGCACCAAGAGCCCGAAGGGCTGAGCTTGCCCATCAGTCGATAGCGGGTGAGCCATAGAAGGAAGAATACCGCGATATGGCGCTCAAGTACCGCAGTACAGCAAGGTTCTTGCGACCGGACCCAGTTTACGGAAGCAAGTTGGTCAGCAAGTTCATCGGCTGCCTGATGCAGCGTGGCAAGCGAAGCATCGCCGAGCGTGTCTTCTACCAGGCACTGGAGACCCTGGGCGAGCGTGTCGAGGGCAAGCAACCCCTGGAGATTTTCGAGCAGGCGCTCGGCAATGCCAAGCCGATCATCGAGGTGCGCAGCCGGCGCATCGGCGGCATGACCTACCAGGTGCCGACGCCGGTCACTGAAAAGAGGCAAATGTCGCTGGCGATTCGATGGATTCTGGAATCGGCCCGCGGCAAGAAGGGGCGCCCGATGGCTATGCGGCTGGCCAACGAACTCCTGGACGCATACAACCGGCAGGGCGCGGCCTACGAACGGCGTGAGAACGCGCACAAAATGGCCGAGGCCAACCGCGATTTCGCACATTTTGCGCGCCGATAAGAGGCAACGATACCCGCGGACAACTCCAGCCGGTAAGGGAGTTGTCCGCGGTTTTTTTCGGTCGATGTCTGAACGGCAAACCGTTTGAAGCCCGCAATCGTTCCCCCGATTCGTCATCGGCCTGTTTCCCCGGTCCGTCTGCGGCTGCGGGAACGAACAGAACCCCTGGTGGGGCGACTGCGGTTGGAGGGGCGAGCACGAGCGCGCAAGAACGAAAAGAGCGAGTGGTAGGGAAAGGCCCGGTGGACCTGCGGCGGGTGCGCAACATCGGCGTCGCCGCCCACATCGATGCCGGCAAGACCACGGTCACCGAGCGAATACTCTACTACGCGGGCCGGCTGCATCGGATGGGCAGCGTGGACGAGGGCACCGCTACGATGGACTGGAGGCCCCAGGAGCAGGAGCGGGGCATCACCATCGTGAGCGCGGCCACCAGCTGCTACTGGCAGAACCGCCATGACCGCGAGGCCGGAGGCCGCAGGAAGAAGTGCCAGGTCAACATCATCGACACCCCCGGGCACGTGGACTTCACGGCGGAGGTGGAGCGATGCATGCGCGTGCTGGACGGGGTCGTGATCGTCTTCTGCGGCGTCAGCGGCGTCGAGGCGCAGAGCGAGACCGTCTGGCATCAGGCCGCGCGCTACGGGGTGCCCCGGCTGTGCTTCGTTAACAAGCTGGACCGCAGCGGCAGCGACATGTTCCGTGTGGTCGAGCAGGTCCGCACGCGCCTGGCGGCCAATCCCGTTCTGGTGCAAATCCCGCTGGGGGCGGAGGGAGACTTCACCGGCGTCATCGACCTGATCTACCGGGAAGCCTACGTTTTCCGCGAGGAGACGCTCGGGGCCACCTACGACACGGTGCCGGTCCCGGACGAATACCGGTCCGAGGTGGAAAGGCTCCGCGGGGAGCTGATCGAGCTGGTCGCCGAACGCGTCGACTCACTGGCGGAGAAGTATATCTCGGACGAGCCCATCAGCGAGGATGACATACGTCAGGGCCTGCGCGAGGGGTGCATCGCCGGCACGCTTCAGCCGGTCCTGTGCGGCGCGGCCCTGCGCAACCGGGGCGTTCAGCTCCTTCTTGATGCCATCGTCGACTACCTCCCCAGCCCCCTTGATGTGCCGGCGGCGCGGGGCATCGACCCGAAGTCGGGCGAGGAGCTCGAGCGCCACGCCCGCGACGACGAACCGTTCAGCTCGCTGGCCTTCAAGATCCAGAGCGACCGGCACGGCGACCTGCACTTCGTGCGCGTCTACAGCGGATCACTGCGCCAGCGCTCCCGGGTCTACAACGCCAACCAGGACCGCATGGAGCACATCACCCAGCTCTACCAGCTCCATGCGGATCAGCGCGAGAGCGTCGACCGGGTCGGCCCCGGCGCGATAGCCGCCGTGGTCGGGCTGAAGGCAACCGTGACCGGCGACACCTTGTGCGACCGGAAGCATCCGATCCTGTTCGAGCAGATGAAGTTCCCCAACACGGTCATATCCATGGCGATCGAGCCGCGCAGTCAGGCCGACAAAGCCCGGCTGGAAAAGGCCCTCGAGACCATGGCGCGCGAGGACCCGACGTTCCGCGCGGAACTCTCCCCGCAGACCGGCCAGCTCCTCATCAACGGAATGGGCGAGCTGCACCTGGAGATCATCCGCGACCGGCTCACTCGCGAGTTCAACGTGGACGCCAATATCGGCGAGCCGCGGGTCTCTTACCGCGAGACCATCCGCGCCCCGGTGGAAGTGGAAGAGACCTTCGAGCAGGAGGCCGAAGGCCGCGGGCAGTTCGCGCTTGTGCGCATGCGCTTCGAGCCGGACCGATCGTCCGGCGGCATCGAGTTCATCAACCAGGCGCCTCCGGGCAAGCTTGCGCCGCACTTCGTGCGCGCCGTCGAGCGCTCGCTCCAGCAGGGGTCTTCTGGCGTGCTGTACGGCTTCCCCCTGATCGGGCTGAAGGCCACGCTCAAGGACGTGGAGGTGCACTCGGTGGACTCCACCGAGCTGGCGTTCGAGGCCGCCGCCGGCATGGCACTGCGCCGCGCGCTGGAGGAAGCCGGCGGGGAGCTGCTGGAGCCCGTAATGCACCTGGAGGTCATCACGCCGGAGCAGTACATGGGCGATGTCATCTCCTACATCAGCACCTGCCGCGGCGAGATTGTCGAGGTGGAGCTCCGCGATGATCTACGGGTCCTGAGAGCCAAGGCGCCCCTGGCCCAGCTGTTCGGCTTCGCCAGCAAGCTGCGCTCAACGACGCAGGGCCGTGGCACCTACACAATGGAGCCGAGCGAATACCACCCCGCTCCGCCCAACGCGCTTGACTTTGCGTGAGGAGATTCCTGTATAGTGAGACCTTGGCGTCTCCCGTGCCCGTCTTCCCCACTCTAGCCCGCCGGAAGTGAACGACATGTCGAACGAGGCATTCCGAGTTACGTTTCAGCCGGAGGGGCGCAGCGTCTTCGTTCTCCCCGGCACCAAGCTCATCGAGGCCGCCGGCCAGGCCGGCATCATTCTCAACACCCCGTGCGGGGGCGAGGGAAGCTGCGGCAAGTGCAGGGTCGAGATCTACGAGAATCCCCCCCCGCCATCGCAGGCCTGCAACAGGCTCCTGAGCGAAGAAGAGATCGCAAGCGGCCTGCGCCTGTCCTGCCAACTGGCGGTGGAGCGCGACCTCGTCGTCTCAGTCCCCGAAAGCGCGCGGATGTTCGATCAGGTCGTGCTGACCGAGGGCAAGGAACACGCCATCAGTTTCGATCCGCCGGTGCGGAAGGTCTGCATGGAGCTGCCGGAGTCGAGCATCGAGGACCTGTGCAGCGATGTGGACCGCCTCAAGGATGCCCTTCGGGCTGAAAACGGGGAGGTCGGGGTCGACGCGGCGCGCATCCGCGAACTCGCCCCCTTGCTCCGCTCTGACGATTCCAAGCTGACCGCCGTCCTCAGCGGGAAGGCCGTGATGGCCCTCGAAAAGGGCGACACCACCGGGGCCGTCTGGGGCATTGCTTTCGACGTGGGCACGACGACGGTCGTCGGGACCCTGGTCGACCTGGAGACCGGGCGCCGCGCCGGTGTCGCCAGCCGCACCAATCCCCAACTGTCCTTCGGCGACGACGTGGTAAGCCGCATTTACTACACCGAGCAGCATGAGCACGGGTTGCAGGAGTTGCAGACGCGCATCGTCGCGTGCCTGAATGACATCATCCTGGAGCTGGCGGGCGCGGCGCACGTGGACATGGACCGGATCTACGAGGCCACAGCGGTCGGCAACAGCACCATGGCCCACCTGCTGCTGGGCATCGACCCTTCGTCCATCGCCCACGCCCCCTACGCCAGCGTCTACCGCCAGGGCATCGACACGCGCGCCGACTCCGTGGGCCTGGACCTGAACGCGAACGCCAACCTGCACGTGCTGCCGAACATCGCCGGCTTCGTGGGCAGCGACACGGTCGGCGTAATCCTGGCCGCCCGGCTCATGCACCGCGATGAGGTCTGCATCGCCATCGATATCGGGACCAATGGCGAGATGGCCATCGGCAATCGTGAGCGGCTGGTCACTTGCTCTACGGCGGCCGGGCCGGCATTCGAAGGGGCGCGCATACGCCAGGGGATGCGCGCGGCTGAGGGCGCCATCAGCAAGGTGCTGATCGGGGAGAAAGTCCAGGTGAGCGTGGTGGGCGGCGGGCGGGCCTCCGGCATCTGCGGCAGCGGCCTGATCGACGCCGTCGCGGAATTCCTGCACGCCGGCATCCTGGACACCACCGGGCGCATCCGTGACCCGAAGGAGTTGCCCGCGAGCGTCCCGGACCCCGTGAGGCAGGCCGTCACGACCTTGGACGGGCAGCCGGCGGTGGTCCTCGTGGACAGCCACGCGAGCAAGACCGGCGAGCCGGTCCTGCTCACGCAGAGGGACATTCGCGAGGTCCAGCTTGCCAAGGGCGCCATCTGGGCCGGCATACTTGTGATTTGCGACGAGTTCGGCGTCGAACCGGACAAAGTCCACAGCATCCTGCTTGCCGGCGGGTTCGGCAACTTCATCCGGCGCTCGAACGCCAAGCGCATCGGCATGCTGCCTGACCTGCCCACGCAACGCATGGAGTTCATCGGCAACGCCGCCGCCGTGGGCGCCAGGATGTCCCTGGTGTCACGCGCGTGCCGGGCCGAGGCGGGCGAGATCAGCGAGAGGTGTGAATACGTGGAGCTGGCCAATCGGCTGGACTTCCAGCAGCTCTTCACAGAGGGCATGATGTTCCCCGAGGACTGACCGTCATGTGCCGGATTGGGGAGGACCGATGGCCGCGGAAGTACTGCGAGCGGGGGAAGCTGCGCGGCGCCTGGTGCGTGCCTGGCGGCACGAGGGCCTGTCGGTGGGGCTCGTGCCGACGATGGGCGGCCTTCACGAGGGCCACCTGAGCTTGCTGCGCGCCTCGGCCGAAGAGTGCGACCGCACCGTCGTGAGCATCTACGTGAACCCCGCCCAGTTCGGCCCGAGCGAGGACTTCGAGCGGTATCCGCGCCGGCTCGAAAGCGACAGCCGGGCCGCCGGGCAGGCCGGGGCCGACCTGGTCTTCGCGCCCACGGACGAGGTAATGTACCCCGAGGGCTTCTGCTCCTACGTGGCTCAGGAGAAGCTGACCGATGTGCTCTGCGGCGCTTCCCGGCCAGGGCACTTCCGGGGCGTGCTGACGGTCGTGTTGAAGCTGCTCAACCTGGCGCCCGCCGACAGGGCGTACTTCGGCCGCAAGGACCTCCAGCAGTCGGTGGTCATCCGCCGGATGGTGGCGGACCTGAACGTGCCGGTCGAGGTGCGCGTCATGCCCACGGTGCGCGAGGCGGACGGGCTGGCCATGAGCTCGCGCAACGAACACCTCAGCCCTTCTCAGCGGGTCCAGGCGAGGTGTTTGTACGAGGCCATCCAGGCGGCGAGGGAGAAATTCCGGGACGGGGAGCGCTCTGCCGGGCACCTTGTGGCCGCGATGAGGGAGATCATCGAACGCCGGCCGGAGGCCCGGGTGCAATATGCCGAGATCGTCTCGCCCGAGAGCCTTGAGGCCGCTGAAGATGTCACCGAGGAGAGCGTGGCCGTCCTCGCGGCCTTCGTCGGCGAGGTCAGGCTGATCGACAACATGCCGTTCGGCGAATGCGAGGACGTGTTCGTCTCGAGCGATCGATAGCGCCTTCACTGCGCGCGCCCGCCGCGCCGCGCACTGTCGTCAGGAGAGGGGAAGACCGGTGCATCCGACGCTATTGAAGATTCCCTTGCCCTGGGGTGGCCATTTCAGCATCCCAGCCTACGGCTTCCTGATCATGTGCGGATTCCTGGTGGCGCTGGCGGTGGCCAGGCGAAGGGGCAGGCGCCTCGGGATCAACCCGGACCACATCATGGACGCGGCGCTCGCCAGCCTTCTCGGGGGCATCATCGGGTCGAGGCTGTTCTACGTCATCTTCTTCGCCCCGGAGATCGTGTGGGACAACCCGTTGCGGATATTCGCCATCTGGGAAGGGGGGCTAGTCTTTTACGGCGGCGTCATCGGCGGGGGAGTGGCCCTGTTTCTGACGATTGCGCGCAAGGGGCTGCCGGTGCGCAGGACGTTGGACGTGATCCTGAGCGCGGTGCCGCTGGCCCACGCCTTCGGGCGGCTGGGGTGTTTCATGAACGGTTGCTGCTTCGGCAAGGTGACCGAGCTGTGGCTGGGCATACGGTTCCCGAGGATACTCGAGCCCGGAAGCGGAGAGAACGGCTTTTACGAGGTGGGCGCGGAGCACATCACCGGCAGCCCGCCGTTCGTGCATCACCTGAGCCAATCGCTCGTCGCGAAGCTGGACGCGTGGTCGCAGCCTATCCATCCGACTCAACTCTATGCCGTCGGCTACAACCTTCTGGTGTTCGGCTGCCTGGCATTGGTGTTCTACCGGCGCCGACGCGCCGGCGAGGTCGCGTGGCTGTACGCCATTCTCTACGGCACGGCCCGCTTCCTCAACGAGTTCATGCGGGGGGACCAGGAGCCCGTGCTCCTGGGGGTCACCATCGCCCAGGTCATCTGCATTCCGCTGGCTGCTTTCGGGCTGGCGGCGCTTCTGCGAGGGCGGTCCCTCCCGCGCGAACCCCTGCCGGAGCCGTGGGAGCCTTCGGACACGCAGGAACCTGACGAGGTGTCCCACGCCCCGGAAGAGGGCGATTCGAGAGAGCCGTCGCAACCTGCATCGGCGGGGGCGGGTCCGCGCGGCCACCGGCGCCGACGGCGAAGATAAACGCGGGCTACCCCTCACGCTCCTTCGGGGCATTGATCCGACGCGCAATCCGCTCGGCAAGGGCGAGGGCCCCTTCGCGCTCCGTGATCTCGCCCCGCAGCTGCCTCTCCCGCACCTCCTCCAGCACGCGGCCCATTGCCGGTCCGGGCTTGTAGCCCCGCTCGATCAGGTCGTGCCCGTTGACCAGCGGGGGCGGGTTGATCGTCTCGGGCGGCATCGTGCGCCTGCGCTCCAGCACGTAGTCGATCTGGTCCATCCTTCCCCAGCTCGCCAGCGAGTCGGCCCGCGCAAGCTCGCACAGCTCCTCAAAACCAGGCTCCGCAAAGAGCCGCTTCAGCGTGCTGTCTCTCATCTTCCCGGCCTCTTTGAGATACATGTGCCGGTGGATGAGCCAGCACACCCGATCGGTTTCCAGGCGCGACAGCCTCAGTCGCCGGCAGATCTCCCGCGCCATTTCGCGCCCGATGCGGTCGTGCTCGGGGAAGCTCTTCGGCCCGGCCAGACGGCTCGCCTCGGGCTTGCCGATGTCGTGAAGCAGCGCCGCGAGGGCCAGCGCGAAATCGGGACAGGAGCCCAGCTTCTCGACGGTAAGCAGGCTGTGGACGAACACGTCGCCTTCGGGGTGGAAGTTCTCGGGCTGCTCGCAACCTTTCGCGGCGGCAAGCTCCGGGAAGATCAGAAGCAGCATCCCCAGATCGTCCATCATGCGAAGCGCGCCGGCGGGGCGGGGGTCAGTCAGAATCATCCGTAACTCCTGCTGCAAGCGTTCCGCGGCGATGCGCTCGATGAGCGGCGCGAGCGCGCGGACGGCCCGCTCAGTCTCCTCCTCGATGCGGAAGCCAAGCCGTCCCGCAAAGCGCACCGCCCGGATGAGGCGCAGGTGATCCTCGCGCATCCGCTCTTCGGGGTTCCCGACGGCCCGCACAACCCCAGCGGCCAGGTCCTGCCTGCCGCCCACCGTGTCGACGAGCCGGCCGCTTACCGGATCCCAGTACATCCCGTTGATGGTGAAGTCGCGGCGGCGCGCGTCCTCTTCGATTCCGCTGAACTGCACCCGGTCCGGCCGGCGGCCGTCGGAGTAGCCGCTTTCGGTGCGGAAGGTCGCCACCTCGAAGGGCATCCCGTCGGCGATTACCAGCGTCACGCCGAACCGCGCCCCCACGCTCCTGGTGTCGGGGAACAGTGCGCGAACCTCGTCGGATGCGGCACTGGTGGCCATGTCATAATCCTTCGGTACGCGGCCCAGCAGCAGGTCACGCACGCACCCACCCGCCAGCAATGCCGCATGACCAGCCCCTTGCAGCCGGCGCACGACCCCCTCAGCGGCGAGGTATGCCGCACCGGTTGGTCTCTGGATGACGGGGGTATTCATGACGGATGGCATCCGCAGATGGCAGGCATTCCCCGGCGATTATACGGCCAACTTGTCCTACTTGCGAGGACTCGCCCGATGGTCCCACGGCGCCCGGCGTTGCATGTCGGCCCGGGGCGTGCTTATAATCCCGGCCCGGACGGGCAGGATTCACGAGACACCGGGCGACTCGCTTGAGCTGGCACAGGGTGAACCATGGGCATTGAGATGCTTCCTTCCGGGACGCCGGCGCAGCGGCTGGCCTGCTTGCGGGACCGCCTGGGGGCGCTGGGGGTGGACGCGTGCTGGGTCGTTGACCCCGCGAACGTGCGCTACCTGACCGGGTTCACGGGCGAGGACAGCACGCTGCTGGTGAGCGAGGAGCGGGCCGTGCTCGTGACCGATTCCCGCTTCCAGGAGCAGGCGCAGGGCGAGGCCGGGGTCGACGAGATCGTGTGCCGCACCGACGGCATGGTGCCCACGGCAGGCGCTCTGTGCGAGCGGATGGGGCTGGGCCGCATCGGGCTGGCCTCCTCGCACGTGACCCATGCGGATTGGATGGCGCTGGCGCGGGAGGCGCCGGCGGCGGAGCTGGTGGCGCTCGAGCGCGGGCCGGCCGACAGCATGAGGATGCGCAAGTCCCGGGAGGAGGTTGAGGCCATCGTTGGGGCGTTGCGCGTCGCCGAGGGCGCGTTCGAGCGACTCACTGCCCAGGTCC
Organism: uncultured candidatus Brocadiaceae bacterium; assembly: GCA_964639345.1. Lineage (GTDB taxonomy): Bacteria > Planctomycetota > Brocadiia > SM23-32 > SM23-32 > CAZHPE01. Next base: position 9,449 of record CAZXDF010000375.1, read on the forward strand.
GGCCCGGCTTGACGGAGAGGTGGATGGCGGGGCTGCTGGAGTGGGAGATGAAGCAGGGCGGGGCGGATGAGCCGGCGTTCAAGACCATCTGTGCCGTCGGCGAGCGCGCCAGCCTACCCCACGCCTCCTGCACGGACCGCTCGGCCGGCCCTGACAGCGCGATCCTGTTCGACTGGGGCGGTCGGGTCGGGGGGTACAATTCAGACTTGACACGTATGGCGGCCACCGGTACAATGCCCGAGCCGATTTTGGAATTGGCGCAAGTTGTTTTAGAGGCACAAGAAGCCGCGTTTGAGCGCCTCGGCCCGGGCGTGCGTTGCTGCGACGTGGACGAGGCTGCGCGCAACGTAATCGTGCGTGCTGGATACGGTCCGAACTTCGGTCACGGCCTGGGGCACGGGGTGGGGCTGGAGGTGCACGAGGCACCCAGGCTGGCCGCAAGAGACGAGGAGATCTTGCTGCCGGGCATGGTGGTGACGGTCGAGCCCGGCATCTATTTGCCCGGCGTGGGCGGAGTCAGGATCGAGGACATGGCAGTGATCACCCCGGGCGGCTGCGAAGTGTTGAGTTCGCTTGAGAGGCGCCCCGGTGGGCGTTGTTGATCTTGCGGTTTTGAACGGAAGGGGTAGGGGCACGGCATGCCGTGCCCTATCTTTCACCATTGCCCGGACTTCGGGCACGCCATGGCGTGCCCCTACAGTTCCATTTGTGATCGGAACATCAATAGCAGGGGTCGGCTGACTTTCTTTGGCGCCGCTACGGCGGATGGCGTCATGCCGGCCAGGTTCTCCTGCTGGGATTCGCTCCAGGGTCAAGCCCTTCGCGCCGTCGCGCGCCGCGTTGGGTCTCATGCGCTTGCTCGCCCCGTGAGAAGATGAGAGGGCATCGGTATGGATGTGGTCGAGAAGATTCGCCGGCTCATCGAGTTGATGAACGAAAACGCTCTGGCAGAGCTGGAGGTGGAGGAGCCGGAACTGAGGATCAGGATAAAGACCGATTCCTCGCCGGTGCATCCGGTCTCCGTGCTGGCCGCGCCGATGGTCCCGGAGCCTATCGCGCCGGCGCAGGCCGTGCCCGGGCTGCCCTCCGGCGCGGCGGGCGCCCCGCAAGCGGCCGGCCCGAGCGCGCCGGAACTTGCGGAGATCGCCTCTCCTATGGTCGGCACTTTCTACCGGTCCCCCAGCGACGGAGCCGAGCCGTATGTGACGGTGGGGACGGTTGTGGAGCCGGAGACGATGGTCTGCATCATAGAAGCGATGAAGGTCATGAACGAGGTCAAGGCCGAGGTGGCCGGGGAGATCGTGGAGATCCTCGTTCAGAACGCCGAGCCGGTGGAGTACGGACAGGTGCTCTTCCTGATCAAGGCGTCGGAGTACGAGGCATAGCGCACCTGGTGGCCCCCTACCAGGGCCCGCGCTGAGCGTGCCGCCTCCACCATCAAGAGAATCGTGGGTGCTGGAAGCATGTTTTCAAGGATTCTGATAGCCAACCGCGGTGAGATTGCGCTGCGCATCATCCGCGCCTGCACGGAACTGGGCGTGGAATCCGTCGTGGTCTACTCGGAGGCGGACGCCGGCGCCCGGTACCTGGACCTTGCCGACGATGCGGTCTGCATCGGCCCCGGTCGGGCATCGGAGAGCTACCTCAACATCCCGCGCATCATCAGCGCTGCCGAGATCACCAACGTCGACGCCATTCACCCCGGCTACGGGTTCCTTGCTGAGAACGCCGAGTTCGCCGAGATCTGCGAGGAGTCCAACATCAACTTCATCGGGCCCACCTCCGAGGTGATGCGCAAGATGGGCAGCAAGGTCGAGGCCCGCCGCATCGCCCGGGACAAGAAGATCCCCACGCTCGACGGGAGCGACGGTCCCATCGACGCAGATGAGCAGGCCGTGGAGCTGGCCGAGAAGATCGGCTACCCGGTCATGATCAAGGCCTCCGCCGGCGGGGGCGGGCGGGGCATGCGCATCGCCCACAACGAGATGAGCCTGCGCAACATGCTCGCCGTGGCGCGCTCGGAGGCCGAAAACGCCTTCAAGGACGACGCGGTCTATGTCGAGAAGGTGTTGGAGAAGGCGCGGCACGTGGAGGTCCAGATACTGGCCGACCGGCACGACAACGTCTGGCATCTGGGCGAGCGCGACTGTTCCATCCAGCGCCGATATCAGAAGCTCATGGAAGAGACACCCTCCCCGGGCATCAGTTCCGACACGCGTTCGAAGCTCACCAAGGCCGCCGTCACACTCGCCCGGGCCGTCGGCTACACGGGGGCCGGGACGGTGGAGTTCCTGGTAGACAAGAAGGGGAACTTCTACTTCATGGAGATGAATACGCGCCTTCAGGTCGAGCATCCCGTTACGGAACAGGTGACAGGTATCGACATCGTCAGGGCGCAGATACTGATCGCCTCGGGCGATGAGCTGAACTACTCCCAGCGGCGGCTCAAGTTCCGGGGCGTGGCCATCGAGTGTCGCATCAACGCGGAGGACCCGGCGGATTCGTTCCGCCCCACACCCGGGCGCATCACCGAGTTCGTCCCACCCGGCGGGCGGAACGTCCGGCTGGACTCCCACGCCTACGCCGGCTACGAGGTGCCGCCCTTCTACGACTCGATGGTCGCCAAGCTCATCGTCACCGGCACCGACCGTCGCGACGCCATAAGCATTCTGCGCCGCGCGCTCCAGGAGTTCAAGGTCGAAGGGATCAAGACAACCATTCCCTTCTACCGCGACCTGATCGAGCACAACCTCTACGCCAGCGGGCAATACGACACCACGTTCGTTGACGAGTTTGTCGGGGAATAGCCCCGCAATCAAATCATTTTCGATCACTACTGTCCGGTTGTCTTGCCGTGGGCTTGTCGCAAGCGACACAAGTGCAATGAGTTATCCACAGAAATGACTGTAATCGATTTCAATTCGACTCTAAACTCTGGCCATTCCGACCCGCACGCTGCTGGAGGAGT
>CAZXDF010000376.1:0-6472 GCA_964639345.1 uncultured candidatus Brocadiaceae bacterium
CCAGTATGCCAGGTTCCAGTTCCAGAACCATGTCATGATCTGATCCAAAAACAGTATGGAGACGAGTCTTGCTGATCGGAACAAAGCCAAAACGAGGGTAGTATTGCAGGCTTCCGGTGGTGAATACCGCTTTGTACCCATGCTTTTTGCATTGCTCCAGTCCCTCTTGAATCAGACGAGTCCCGATGCCATGCCTTTGCCATTTGGCGTATAAACCAACTGGGCCGAGGGCACAGGCAGGAATCTCTGGACACTCAGTCAGCGTCACACCACTGAAGAAGACTTGTCCGACCACAGTCTCGTTTTCGAGTGCCAAGAGGCTGACGTAGGGCCGGGCATCGGCTTGCGCACGGAGTTGCTCAACAAGTGTTGCCTCAGCCTGACCTGAACCATAGGTTTCGTGAAACACCTCAACAATGAGATCGCGAATGGCATTGTAATCAGAAGGCGTCTCTCCCCGAATTGATATTTCGTTCATGCTGATTCCTACACGCACAACGACGAGATCGTAGTGGAATCTGAGACAGGGCCAAGCGACGGCTGAGAGCCCTCCTACGGCCCGCTCGGCTCAGCCGGCTGAGGCGCGTGGTGATCGAGCCACTCCGTCAGGGTCGGCTCGTCCTCGTAACCGCGCAACCTGTCGACCTCTCGCCCGTCCTCGAAAAGGATCAGCGTCGGGTAGGCCTTGAGGCCGTATTGCTCCCTCACCTCCGGGACGTCCTGCACGCCCACCTTCGCGATGCCGACCAGCCCCGCATAGCGGTCCGCCAGGGCGTGAACGACCGGCTCGAGCTTATCGCACCAGCTGCAGTCCGGTCTGGTGAAGTCCACCAGCACCGGCCCCTCGGCCTGAAGAACCATCAGATCGAACTCATCCTTTGACTCCACGCTGATCAGGTGCTTGCTGGGGGTGTAGGCCGTCGCCCTGGCGCGCGGGCCGAGTCCGCTTGCGACCGCTGCCCCCACTACACCGAGGAGCATGGCCGCTATGTAGGGGTTGCACAGAAAGGGGCACGACCCGCCGCTGCGCGCGCCCGCCCAGCCGATGACGAACCCGACCGTCGCCCCGAGCAGCCCGCCGAATATGATCTTTTCCACGGCCCGGTTACCTCCATAGAACATCTAACAGGATGACAGCCGCGGGCGAAATTGCGCGGCCACGTCCGCAGCCTGCGACCGGGTCCATGATACCGGGTTGCGGGGATGTTATGAAAGGAACCGTCGGCCCCGGCATGTCGTCCCGCGGCGCCGCGGAGGCCGGGGGTGGGTTCGCGATGAGTGTTGACACCCGGCGCGCTTGGCGGATAACATCGCAGCCGATGGGCGACAACGCACAAGATGAGGTTGTGGCGGTTCGAGCGCGCGGGCTGCGGTGGCTCGCCGTTGCGGGCTTTGCCGACGCGCTGCCCGCGCTCGATGTCGACCGCACCCGCCGGCCCGAGGAGCCGGGCCGGGACGAACTCATCAAGAGCAGCACCGTGCGTATACGTCAAGCACTACAGGCCCAAGTCCGCGATTCGCCGTCTACAGTGCATCGTCAGGCGAACGGGTCTTGGTTCACAAGTGTCATGTGAGGAAGATCAATGAGAGGGAGGATACGGTAGTGAGAGGTGAGACACACTCATACACGGTCAATGCGCCGGATACGCTGGACCTGGCCGAGCGCGCCCGAGTGGCGGTCAATGGCCTCACCGGCGCGCTGGATCCGGAGCTCGACTTCATGCCGTTCCACGGCGCCAACTTCTACGCCAACCCAGCCTACATGAATCATGAGGGTGGCCATAAGATCTCCTGGACCGGCGACGAACTGTGGGGCAAGCAGGTCGAGGCCCTCATCAAGATGCGCATCATGAGCGGCAGCGAGCAGAACATCGAGATGGACGCGAAGACGCTGGCCGGAATGGCCTCCTGCCTCGAAGACGACGGCATCTGGTACGCGAAGGTGGCGGACGTGGACGGGGACAAGACCGTGGACGCTCCCGACCACGCCCCTCTCCTGGCGCAGGCGCGCGTCATGCGCGCACTGATGATCCAGCATGAGGTCGACGGCGAGGCCAAGTGGCTGGACATGGTCCGGAGCATGGTTGGGGGCCTGCAGCGGGTGGCCTGCTACCGGGAGGACTACGCCTACTACCCGGTCCATGGCTTGGGCGGCACCCTGTGCATGCCGCGCTCCGGTTGGCCGAACTCCGATGAACCCCAGGGGGTGAGCTTGCATGCGACGTTCATCGAAGGCCAAAAGAACGCAAGTCCCGGTTACTGGCATGCCTCGGCGTCCCACACCGTCTTCTCCTATGGCACCATCGTGAGGATGCTCTGCCAGTGGTACAGGATGACGGGAGATGAGAAGGCTTTCGAGTTCGCCGGCAAGCTGGTCCGTTTCATACTTAAGGAACGGACCTGGAAGCCGGAGGCGAAGCCAAAGGCGGTCGTGGCCGCCGACCATGCCCAGTTCGAGGGCCACGTGCACGCCAACTGCTGGGGTTTCTTGGGGCTGCTCGACTACGCCGCAATCACGAACAACGACCGCATCAAGGCCTTCGTGCGGGACGGCTACGAGTATATTCGCACCTTCGGCATCGCCCGCATCGGGCTATTGGGCGAGGGTTGCACCGTTGGCGACATGACGCACCTGGCCATCAGGCTCTCCGATCTGGGCGTGGGTGACTACTGGGAGGACGTCGATCAGTACGTGCGCAATCACCTGGTCGAGATCCAGCAACTGAGGGCCGACCTCATCGAGCCGGTTCCCCTTGGCAGCCCGGAGCGCGCCGTCAGGTCATGGGAGACCACGGAGAGGATTATCGAGAGGAACATCGGGTCGCTTTCCGATGACGCCACGCACGTGAACATGCTGGCCTCCGGCGGCATCTTCTGCTGCACCGAGAACGGCTTGCTGGGCTACTACCATGCCTGGGAAGCCATCGTGCGCTGCGCGGACGGAGCGGCGCAGGTCAACCTGCTCCTGAATCGCGCCAGCCCATGGCTGGACGTCGATAGTTACTTGCCCTATCAGGGCAAAGTGGTCATCAAGAACAAGACCGCCCGACGCCTCTCCGTTCGACTGCCTCGGTGGGTGGACCAAGGGGCGGTCCAGGCCTCGGTCGATGGTGGCCCGGCGGGTGGCTTCTGGGTGGGCAGATACCTGGTGCTCGAGGACATAGGCGGCAAGAAGGAGGTCTCCATCGAGTTCCCGATGGCGGAGTCGACGGAGACCTATTGCAACGGTTGGGAAGGCGTGACGCTATCCGACCACCACACGGAGAGGACGCTCAGTTTCCTCTGGGAGCCGCCCGAGGAGCTGACCAGATACACCTTCCGCTTCAAGGGCAACACGGTGGTGGACGTGAGTCCCCGCGAGGAGGGACTCGGCTACCCCATCTATCTGCGCGACCACTACAAGTCAAACACCGCCCCGATGAAAGAGGTGAAGCGGTATATCTCGCGCACGGTCTGAGCAGGGAATGCAGGAAGCGCGCGTGGAGGAGCGCAGGGAGGGCTGTGGAAGCACTGAGAAGCGGCGGTTGGCAACTGTTCGGTGGCGCTTCGGGCTGAGGCAGGCCGGAGCCCGCAGGCGCGGCAGCTTCACCGTCCCCGGGGGGCAGCATCAACCCAGGACATCCCTATGATTTCGAGGCTTGATGTTGCTCGAATGGCACGCTACACTTCAGCTGGCCGGCCCAGGTCCCAGCCAGGGACACTCATGCGGAAATGGCACCCAAATGGGCCTTACGCGCGACGCATGGCCGGCGGAAGGCTCCCGCACGGCCGGCGGATGGCTCCGGCACGACCGGCGCATGGAAGCCGGACAAAGCGTGGAAAAAAGAGGATAGCGACATGAACCCAGACATCCCCACCGGATGGACCTTCACGGCGGCGGACCGCGCGCTGGCGGAGGAGCTGCAGCCGCGCCTCCCGGCGCGCCTCTTCGACGTCCACATGCACCTCCACCACAAGGAGCACGTGCGCCCTTCAAGCACTTACGTGGAGTGGGGTCCCGACGACTGCAGCTACGAGGTCTGGCGCGAATTCGTGGGCGGGCAGGTAGGGGCCGAACGCCTGTGCGGGGCCCTGCTCACGCCGCACCCCTCCCGGGAAGGAGACGCTGATGCGGCGAACGCCTACGTTGCCGCCCAGGTGGAACGGGAGCCCGGGTGCGCGGCTTCCATCATTGTCCACCCCGGGCAGGGTCGGGCGGCCGTGGAGGCGCTGCTGGAGAATCCGCGCGTGCGCTGCTTCAAGCCGTACCATTTCTTCAGCGGCAGGGCGCCCTCGTACGACTGCACGCTGGAGGAGTTCGTGCCGGAATGGGCGTGGGAACTGGCCCAGGAGCGGCGGCTGCTCATCATGCTGCACCTGGTGCGGGACGGGGCGCTCTCGGACCCGCTGAACCAGAAGAGCATAGTAGCGTGGTGCGAGAAGTATCCCAACGCCCAACTCGTTCTCGCCCACGCCGCCCGCGGCTTCCATGCCCCCAACACCGTCAGGGGTATCCGCGCGCTGCGGGGGTTACAGAACGTCTGGTTCGATTCTTCGGCCGTATGCGAGGCGGAGCCGCTCAATGCGATCCTGGACGAGTTCGGTCCGCGCCGCCTGATGTGGGGCACGGACTTCCCCGTCTCGCAGGAGCGGGGGCGGGCCGTCACCCTCGGAACTGGCTTCGGCTGGCCCGTCACGGATCGGGTGCAGTGGAACGACGACGCCTTCTTCGGCGAGCCGGTCATGGTGGGCCTTGAATCCCTGCGCGCGCTGCTCATCGCGGCCGACATTGCTTACCTGAACCACGAGGACCTCCAGGACATTTTCTGCGACAACGCGCACCGGCTCCTCGGCATGAAACCCGAGACAGTAGACATCGTGCAGCCGCTCTACCGCGAGGCGAAGACCATCATCCCCGGCGGGACGCAGCTCCTGAGCAAGCGCCCCGAGTGGATCGCCCCGGACCAGTGGCCCGCCTACTTCCGCGAGGCGCGCGGGTGCGAGGTATGGGACCTGGACGGGAAGCACTACTACGACGTCGGCACGAGCGGGGTCGGGGCGTGCCTGCTGGGATACAGGGACCCGGACGTGACTCGGGCGGTCCAGCGTCGCATAGCGCTCGGGAGCTGCTGCACCCTCAACGCACCGGAGCAGGTGGAGCTCGCCAAGCTCCTTTGCGAGCTGCACCCGTGGGCGGAACAGGCGCGGTTCGCGCGCACCGGCGGCGAGGTAATGACCGTGGCAGTGCGCATCGCGCGCGCCACCACCGACCGCTCGCTGGTCGCCATCTGCGGCTACCACGGCTGGCATGACTGGTACCTGGCGGCGAACCTCGGTGAGAGCGACGCGCTGCGCGGCCACCTGCTGCCGGGACTCGACCCGCTGGGCGTGCCGAGGGAGCTGCGCGGCACGGCCATGACGTTCACGTACAACAACCGCGAGGAGCTGAAGAGAATCGTTGACGAACACGGGGACCGGCTCGCGGTGGTCGTCATGGAGCCCTGCCGCTACCATGACCCCGAGCCGGGGTTTCTCGAGTTCGTTCGCGACGAGGCCCACAGGGTCGGGGCGGTACTGATCTTCGACGAGATAACGATCGGCTGGCGGATGGCCCTCGGCGGGGTGCACCTGAGGCTCGGCGTCTCACCGGATATGGCCGTGTTCTCCAAGACCACCGGCAATGGCCACCCGATGGGGGCCGTGATCGGCACGAGCGAGGCGATGGAGGGTGCGCACACCTCCTTCATCAGCAGCTCTTACTGGACCGAGGGTGTGGGGCCAGCCGCCGCGCTCGCTACCATCGGCAAGATGCGCGAGGCGGATGTGCCGGCGCACTGCGAACGCATCGGCGGGATGATGCAGGAGGTGTGGCGCACTGAGGCCGAGCGGCACGGACTCCCGGTGGAGGTTGATGACGGGTACGGGGCGCTGGCGCACTTCGCTTTCCAGCACCCCCTCGCCGCCGCGCTAAAGACCCTCTACGTGCAGCTCATGCTGGAGCGCGGCTACCTCGCTGGGCCGGCCATCTACGTCACTATGGCGCACACCGACAAGATTATCGATAAGCACGCAGGGGCCGTCGGCGAGGTCTTCGCCGAGATAGCCGAGGCGCTCAAGAAGGACGAGGTGGAAAAGCGCCTCAAGGGTCCCGTGGTCCACAGCGGATTCAGCCGTCTGCTTTGATCCGATCACGCCCCACTACCAGATGATCCGCTTCACTTCGGGGATGAAGCGGGGCTTGCTGACGGCTTTGCCGGTTGGCTGGTTCTCGTAGAGCGGATAGGCGATGCCCTTCGGGTCGATGGAGACGACGTTCGAGCCGCGCAGAACCAGCTTGTAGGGCTTCTGCACGATCATGCGATGGACGACGCGCTCGGGCAGCGGGAAGCTCAAGGTGACGCGGTCGCCGGGCCGAAGCCAGCGCAGCTTCACGAGGTTCCCGTCCGCCACCGCCGCGCGCTTCTCCTCCCCGACGCTCACCTGCACGTCCTTC
>CAZXDF010000377.1:0-3324 GCA_964639345.1 uncultured candidatus Brocadiaceae bacterium
TCGGGCACGGGCAAGGCTACGCCTTGGCCCGTGGCACCCAGAAGTTCAAACCCGACCGGGACGGTCGGGCTACCCAGGCTATTTTCCTTCAGTTTTCCAAGGATCAATGAGAGGGAGAGGCGCCCTTCCGTCCGAACGGTAGGCGACAGCAAGGGGAGGACCGGTCATGGACATGGATCGCAGGGGCTTTATGAAGGCCGTCGGCGCGGGGACGCTGGCCGCGGCAGCGGGAGGTGTGGGTGCGAGCGCACTAGCTACTGGCGTCGAGGCTGAGGAGATATCCCTTCTGCCCACTGAGGGCGGGCAGTACGTGCTGCCCGAGTTCCCTTACGCCTACGACGCGCTGGAGCCTCACATCGACCGGCGCACGCTCGAGATTCACCACGACAAGCACCACGCCGGCTACGTCAAGGGCCTCAACAAAACGCTGGCGGGCATGGACGCTGCCCGCGCCGCCGGAGACTTCTCCGCAGTCAAGCACCTGTCGCGCGATCTGGCTTTCCACGGCTCAGGCCACGTGCTGCACAGCCTCTACTGGGACAGCATGTCCCCGAAAGCACCCGGCGGCCCCCTGGGCGAGCTGGCCTAGGAGATCGCCAGCGATTTCGGCTCGATCGAGGCATTCCTCAAGCAGTTCGCCGGCGCAACCAAGGCCGTCGAGGGGAGCGGGTGGGGCGTCTTGGCCTACGAGCCGGCCAGCGACCGGCTCCTCGTCCTCCAGGCAGAGAAGCACCAGGATCTGGGCGTCTGGGGCGCGGTGCCGCTTCTGGTCTGCGACGTGTGGGAGCATGCCTACTACCTGAAGTATCAGAACAGGCGCGCCGAATACATCGAGGCATTCCTGAAGGTGGCGAACTGGACGTTCGCAGACGAGCGCTATCGGGCGCTGAAGACGGGCAAGTAGCGCCAGTGCTTTGTCAACGCAGAAAGGCCGGGTCGAAGAGTTCCGCTTACTCAGGGTAGCGGAGGCGTCTCGCCTCCGTCGCCGCCGAGGACGGCGGCGCTACCCATGGGGGTGTGGCAGTTGCACCAGTCAAGACAAGGTTGACGGAGCACTAGCGCCGGCGGTGCGTCGAGGTGGAAACCGGGGGACGGTGGTGGTATAGTGTGCACTGGAGGTCGACGTCTGCGTCGGCCGTGGCACGCTCTTTTCGTCCTTTCTCTCACGATGCGAGACCCCATGTCAGCGCGAAGATTCACCGTAACGGCGGCGCTGCCCTACTCGAACGGGCGGCTGCACGTGGGCCACATCGCGGGCGCTTACCTGCCCGCCGACGTCTACGTGCGGTACCTGCGCTCGCGCGGGGACGATGTCATTTTCATCTGCGGCAGCGACGACTACGGCGTGCCGGTGGCCCTCACCGCGCGCAAGGAGGGCAAGTCCCCGGGCGAAGTCAACGAGCACTACCGCGCGCGCCAGAAAGCGGACTTCGACGGCCTGGGCATCGACTTCACCATCTACAGCGGCACCAACAACACCGAGCTTCACCACAGGATCAGCCAGGACTTCTTCCTCAAGGTGCTGGAGAACGGCTACCTGGAAAAGCGCACGCAGAACCAGCTCTACGACCCCGAGGCCGAGGTGTTTCTGCCCGACCGGTACGTGGAGGGGGTGTGCCATCACTGCGGCGCCGACGGCGCCCGGGGCGACCAGTGCGAGGCCTGTGGGAAGCAGATCGAGCCGACGCTGCTGGTCGACCCGCGCAGCATGATAAGCGGCGCCCGGCCGGAAGTGCGGGAAACGACGCACTGGTTCTTCAAGCTCTCGGCGTTCCGCGACCGGCTGCGCGAGTGGGCGGGCTCCCACGAGGAATGGCGCCCGATGGTGCGCAACTTCACCATGGGACTGCTCGCGAGCGAGTTGCCAGACCGCGCCATTACGCGCGACCTGGACTGGGGCATCCCGGTGCCGCTGGAGGACGACCCCGATGCAGAGGGCAAGGTCCTCTACGTCTGGTTCGACGCCCCGATCGGCTACGTCTCCTTCACCGCCCAGTGGTGCCAGGAGCAGGGCGGCGACTGGCGGGACTACGAGAAGTGGTGGAAGTCGCCGGAGACCAAGATCATCCACTTCATCGGTCAGGACAACGTGGTATTCCACACCGTGATGTGGCCTGCGACGCTCATGGCTGAAGGCTCATTCCAGCTCCCCGCGAACGTCCCCGCCAACTGCTTCCTCAACATCCAGTTCCCCGGCGAGGAGGAAGAGAAGATGTCCAAGAGCCGCGGGACCGCCGTGTGGATCGAGGATTACCTGAGGCAGTACGAGCCGGACGCGCTGCGCTACTACCTCTCGCAGATCTCGCTCGAAGGTCAAGACGCCGCCTTCAAGTTCGATGACTTCGTCTCGCGCAACAACGACGAGTTGGTCGCCGCGCTCGGCAACCTCGTGTACCGCACGATCACGTTCGTGCACAGGTACTTCGACGGCCGGGTGCCGGCAAGGGGAGACACGGCCCCGGAGGACGATGCCCAGCTCGCCATGATCGCCGGTCTGCCTGATGTGGTGAGCGGGAAACTGGAGCGCTTCCGCTTCAAGGCGGGCATCGAGCGCATCATGGCGGCGGCCAGGCAATCCAACCGCTACTTCGACCACCAGCAGCCCTGGGCGCAGCGGAAGTCCGACCCGGCCGCCTGCGGGACGAGCATCAACGTGCTGCTGTGCACGATCAAGACGCTCGGCGTGGTGATGGAGCCTTACCTGCCTTTTGCAGCCGAAAAGGTGGCGCGCATGCTCGCGCTCGAGGCCGGGGAGCGGCGCTGGGACAACGCGGCCGAGCACCTGCCCGAGGGACGCGCGCTGGGCGAGGCGGAGATCCTGTTCAAAAAGCTCGACCCGGCGGCCATCCTGGGCGAGTAGTGAGTGCCGGGGGGCCTGGGGAAGCCCATGCGTACTTTCGTGGCCATCGAGCTCGACGACGAGTGCCGCCGGAAACTGGCTTCCGCAATCGACAACCTGCGCCGCGCCGTGCCCGGGGTGCGCTGGGTCAAGCCGGGCGGGGCGCACCTGACCGTCAAGTTCATCGGCGAGATCGACGAAAGCGACCTGCCCGCCGTGTTGGAGGCCCTGGCGGAGCCCGCCGCCGCCGCCCGCCCGTTCCGGATGCGGTGCGCAGGGATTCAGGCATTCCCGCCGCGGGGTCCGCTGCGCGTTATCCACGCGCCGCTGGAAGAGCCGACGGGCGCCCTTGAGTCCATGGCCCGGGCCGTCGACGAGGGCCTGGCCGAGCGGATCGGCCTGGCGCGGGAGAGGCGCTCGTTCACACCGCACGTGACGCTCGGGCGCGTGAAAAGGCCCCGGGATTGCCCCCCGCTGGACGTGAT
>CAZXDF010000378.1:0-2594 GCA_964639345.1 uncultured candidatus Brocadiaceae bacterium
AACTGCCGATCGGGCGCCCGGGCGAGGAGATCCCGCAGGAGACAATCGACTGGGGCATCAGGACCGGGCTCAACTACGCGTTCCCGCAGGTGCGCGCACACATGGCGGCCATCAGCATCGAGCTTGTGGAACGATTCGACGTGGACGGCATCGAGCTCGACTTCTTCCGCCATCCCGCGTTCTTCAGAACGGACGAGGCGTATGGAAACTGCTACCTCGCGACGGACTTGGTGCGGACCGTGAAGCGGCGGATAGAAGAGATCAATGCGGAGCAGGGGCGGCGGGTCGAGCTTGCCGTCAGGGTGCCGGCGACGCCGGCCGACTCGGCCCGGATCGGCCTCGACGCAGGCTCGTGGATCGCCGATGGGCTGGTGGACATCGTGACCGCCGGCGGAGGCTTCGTCCCCTTCGAGACCCGCGTGGATCAGTTCGTGGACATCGCCAGCGGGACGGACTGTCAGATCTACGGCTGCATCGAGCGGCTGCGCCCCGTGCAGAGCGACGATGTGTTCATGGCGATCGCCAGCCGTTACTGGGACGCAGGCGCCTCCGGTATTTACCTGTTCAACTACCACGGCCAGCCCCCGGAGTGGAAGCGGAGCGCGCTGAACCGGATCGGCGACCCCGGCTCGCTCGCACGAGTTAACAAGCGGTACCAGGTAGATAACTTCACGCGCCGCGGCGCGACCTCGCAGATCGGCTACGCGTTTCGGAACGCCATCGCGATCACCCAACTTCCCGTGGCGCTCGAGGAGACCGTTTCGGGCAGCGCGGCAGTTCTCCGGTTTGCGATCACCGACGACGTGGAAGCCGCCGTCGCCGACGGCGTCTTGAACTCGTGCACCTTGGTCCTGGGCATGGAGAACGGATTGCCGGGAGACAGGCTTGACATCCGCCTTAACGATGGGCTGGTCGACTGGGAATCGCGCACGGAGACAGACGAAGCCGGAACGTTCGAGCTGGAAGTTGGCTGCCCGCCGCTAGGACAGGGAGAGAACGAGGTACGCGTGAGGCTACTGGGGCGAGGGCCGGCCACGGCCGAAGGCCTCGTTCTGAAGAAGTTGGAGGTGGTCCTCTCCTACTTATGAGGCCAAGCGTTGGCCGGTCTCGGGCCGACGGAGCTGGTTTTGCAGTAGCGCCTAAGATGAGGCCATTGCGGCCCTGGCTGAGCCGAGTCTTGACGTCGTCGTGGCGGACGTGCGGCTGTCGGCCGCCGACGGGAAGCCCCTGCTCGGCGAAGTGCGCAAATGCCGCCCAGGATCGCTTCGCATCGGCATGGCGCGTCCCGGTGACAGGAAGGCCTCGCTACGCTGCGCGGGAGAGGCGCACCAGGTCCTTCCCAAGCCGTGTGAGGCACGCTGTGTGAAGGAGGCTACCGAGCGTGCCGGGGTTCTACGCCGCTTTGCTCGCGAAACTGCACCTGCCCGAAACTGGCATCGGAGAGATCGCTGAGATCATCGCCGCTGACGTCGCGATGACGGCCAAGATCCTCCAGTTGGTCAATTCGGCGTTCTTCGGATTCCGCTAGCGGGTCGACAGTGCCGAGCAGGCCGTGGCGCTGCTGGGGCTTCGGACAGTCAAGGACCTGGCGCTGACGGTCCAGGTGTTCTCACGCTTCGAGGGCCTGAGCACCGGGGATTTCTCCGCCGAGGGCCTCGTGCGGCACAGCGTCGCAACGGGCAGCCTGGCAAAGGTCATCGCCCTTGCCGAGAGCGCCGGGCGCGATATGGTGGCCGATTCGTTTCTGGCCGGGGTCCTTCACGATGCCGGCAAGCTCTTGCTGGCGCAGAAGCTGCCCGAGCAATACGAGAAGGTTCTCACGCTGGCCCGCCAGAAGGGAATCCCGCACTGGAGGGCAGAGATCGAGCAGTTCGGCACGACCCACGCAGAGGTGGGCGCCTACCTGCTCGGGCTCTGGTCCCTGCCCGATCCCTTGGTCGAAGCGGTCGCTTTCCACCATCGGCCCGAAGGCTCGGTGCTGTTGCGTTTTGCGCCCCTTGCCGCGGTGCACGTCGCCAACCTTCTGGAGCACAAAATCCTTGAACCGGCGCCCAGCGATGCACGGTCGGCTGTTTCGACGGAATTCTTCAACAGACTGGACCTAGCCTCGCGCCTCCAACCCTGGGAGTTCAACTGTCGGCAGATCGGTCGGCAGATGACGCGGTTCTGAGCGGCACCCCCGCCATCGCCTTCCGCCCGAGGACGCGCCGCGCCGTGTAGACGGCCAGGAATATCAAGGCCGGGACGATGGGCCAGTGGCCCAGGAGACTGAAGACGGTGCGCCGCGAGTAGACGGGCACATCGGCCACGATGATGCCGGGCCCTTCCGCAAAGTGGTCCCGCCGGGCGAGCAGTTCGCCCTTGGGGGAGACGATGGCACTGATCCCGTTCATGGCGGCTCGAACCACTGCGTAGCGCGACTCGATCGCACGGCGGATGCTGCTCTGGAGGTGAGCGCTCTTGACCTGCAGCCAGTCGAGCGTTGGAACCGCGACGACGCCCGTCCGCTCACGCCCGAGGCCGCGCGACAGACGCGTGAAGTTGTCGTCGTGGCAGATCATACCCCCCACCCGGACGCCTTCCAGGTCGATTGT
>CAZXDF010000379.1:0-4826 GCA_964639345.1 uncultured candidatus Brocadiaceae bacterium
TCGACGTGGACGCGGCCACCGAGGCCGGGATTATAGTCGCGAACGTCCCTGATTACTGCATCGATGAGGTATCCACCCATGCAGTCGCCCTGCTTCTGTGCTGCGTCAGGGATGTTGTAAACACGCATGCAAAGATGGTGGATGGCGCGTGGAATATGGGCGCACTGCCCCCCATATCGCGGGTGGCTGGGCGCACGCTGGGGCTGGTAGGATTCGGGCAGATCGGCCGGGCCGTGGCGAGGAAGCTCACCCCCTGGGGCCTGCGCATACTGGCGACCGACCCGTTTGTGGAGCCCGAACTTGCCGCGGCACGGAACGTCCGCCTCGTTGACTTGCCGACGCTCTGCGCGGAGTCCGACTACATATCGCTCCACGTTCCGCTGCTGCCGGAGACCCGCCATCTGATCGGCGCGACACAGTTGGGGTTGCTGAAACCCGGGGCGATCCTGGTCAACACATCTCGAGGCCCCGTGGTCGACACCCGGGCCCTCGCGCGCGCTCTGGACGATGGGCGCCTTGCTCGGGCCGCGCTGGACGTATTCGAGGAGGAGCCCCTTCCAGCCGATTCCCCCCTGCGATCCCATCCGCGCCTGGTGCTGACGGACCACGTGGCCTGGTACTCCGAGGAGTCCCGGATCGAACTCCAGACATCCGCCGCCAGGGCGATAGTGACCGTCTGCACGGGCGGGCTGCCGGGATCGCTCGCCAACCCGGCGGTCATGAAGCGCCTCGGACGTCTTGACGAATGGGTCCCGGCGGAATGCATGCGCTGGCAGTTGAAGCGCGCCGTGCAGCGATCAAGGCACAGAGGCTAGGGCAGTCTGCTCGCCCCGGCTTGCCGGCGTCAGGCCAACTTGAATCCGGGTTCGGCATGCACTAAACTTGGCGGCGTGAGGGTGTAGCTCAGCTAGTTAGAGCAACGGACTTTTAATCAGTAGGTCGTGGGTTCGATCCCCACCGCCCTCACCACCCAGGCTATCCGCTCAAAGCTTTTGTGCTTCATAGCTTATGCTTTTCTCTTGACGGGGCCAGCTGCGACTGTTATGGTTGGTTGATAGCACAGGAGTGATAGCGCACCGATAGCTGGGGGGATGCGAAGCCATGCCGATCGACATCTGGCGGTATGAATCGCGGAATTACTGGTGTGCTGATGTGCCGGCTGAGAATGGGCGGAAACGGCTTTATCTGGGCCCTAACGAAGCTAAGGCGCGGGCGAAACTCCATCGATACATGGCAGAGTACTATGAGGCCCTTGGACCTGAGCACGCTGATAGCAGGCCCACTCTTCGACGGACCGGGGATGATATCTCTCTCGTGGCATTGGCCGTCAAGTTCCTGAACTGGAATAAGGCCAATCGCGCCACGGGGACCTGGCACGGCTACAGGGATGGACTGAAATACGTGACTCGCCAACACAGGGGCACGCTCGCGTTCGAGCTTACCGTCGCGGATGTCGAGGCAGTCAAACAGGAGATGATCGATGGGGGCTATGCAGCACGCACCATCAACATAATGGTCACGGCCATCAAGCGCCTATACAACTGGGGGGTGAAGCAGGGACTGCTCGCGGATAACCCCCTGAGCGGGCTCGAACATGTCAGCAAGCATGTGAACGCCCCGGCACGCCCACTGGAGAAACACCTGCCCCTTGACCGAGCCTTGAGCTGCATCGAGACGTGCCGACAATCCCCTCCCCTGGGCGAGATGTGCGAGTTCATGCTACTGACGGGGATGCGTGTGGGCGAGGTCGTGCGGGTAACCTGGCAGGACGTTGATTTCGAGCAGCGCACGCTTCGCCTTGAGCGCCACAAGACCAGTGGGGGCACTGGCAGGCCGCGGACGATCCCCCTTTGCGAAAGGGCCGTGCAGATCCTTCAGGCATCGGCGGGAGAGAGCCTCGAGACAGACGAGGCGGTCTTCCGAGGTAAGGAGGCGCAGCCGTTCACCGTAGGAGCCCTTCATCTTCGGCTTCGGCGGCTGCGAAAGAAACACCCCGAGCTCAAAGGCTTCAGCTTCCACAAGCTCCGGCATACATGCGCAACCTACCTGGCCCGCTTGAAGGTGCCGGAACGCGTTGCTCAGGCTATACTGGGACACAGCTCGACGCTGATGACCCGCTATTACACGGCAACCGACAAGGACGAGATGATCGAGGCGGTAGAGCGGTTATCGGCAGAGACAAGGGCGAACGGGGATTGACGCTCCCTTCGCCTGACCTTGGCGCTTGCTCGGAGACCTATCATGCCGCAATGGCGTCTGGGACTTTTCGATACCTACTATCTTGGCGAGCAGGTGGCCCAACTGCTGAACCCGATGCTCCGGTATCGGGGCGGTGACGGCAGCTGGGATTTCCTTCAGGTATTGGCTCGACTTGTTGAGAGTCTGGTACCCTTAGGGGCGTCGTGCGCTGGTCTCCGCAAGAGAATTCAGGACATCGCCCGGAAGTGGCATGAAGCGGCATCGGACGAGAGCAAGATCCTTTTGCTCGCTTGGCGTCTTGCCTTCCAAACCCCGGATGCGCAGCTCGTCGATGACGAGCCAGAGACGATCGCGCTAATACTGGGGCGGATGATCAGTATGAGCCTTTGGCAGTTGATCTCCGAAGGCAAGCTGGAGGAGTCCCCTCAGGGTCAACCGAAGGACGCCGACTTCGAGCTGCCGGCGCGGGGGATCCTCGACGGGGATTGTGCCCCCGGTGAGAAGACACAGCTCGTTCTCGGCATGAGGGATTGCTCGCCGAGAGTCATGGCGCGTCAATAGGGCGGCTCGGCCCCCGCCAAGAGGAGCGCTGGGGATGTCTGCGAGGCCAGCCAACCTGGTCGTCGCCTTCCCGGATGGGCATCGGGGTCAGGGTGCGGGCTATGCCGGTGACGGGGAGATCGCGACTTAAGTATGTAGAGGTCAGAAGACAATTCAGCAGGAGGCAGCCATGAGCAGCAAATCAGCCGGAGCCTGGCAGCGCGGAGATCCGATTCCCTACATCCGCCAGGCGGTCCCCGACTTCGCGGTTCCGACCTACGAGGGGGAGCGCTACGAGGCGATGGTGCCAGACACGCTCGATATCCAGGAGCGGGCGGCGCTGGCGGTCAATGGCTTGACGGGACCTCTGGATCCCGAGAAAGACTACATGCTCTACTTCAGGGTCAGCTTCCGCACGAATCCCCCGACAATGGGGCACGGCAGTTCGGACATCTGCGTGGTCAAGTTTCAAGAGGCCTTGCCGCTGATGCGCCTCGCCAGCGGTAGCTCCCTAAACGACCAAGTTGATCCGGTGTGGATGACTGACGCACTGCGCCAGATAGGGCCGGATGGCCTCGTGTATTGGCCGTTCCTGCCCTGGGTCAAGGCGGCGGACTGGGGGCGTCACTACGGGCGCCAGGAGGCACCGCCATCCCCGCCCGCGGACTTCTATTCCCTCCCGGTTCTCTGCGGCCGGCGCATGGGAGCGATGACACTCTACTGGCTGCGGGATCCGTCGGGGCCCTGGGAGGCGGACATCCGGAAGATCGTTCAAGGGCTCCGGAGTGTGATGGTCGATCGCGGCGACCACGCCTATTTTCCGCAGGGGGAGTTCTTCCCCAACGACGCGCGCGTGAAGGACGCAGCGATGCCAGTGGGGGTCTGGTCCAGCTTGGTCGGCTGGACCATCCAGGGACTGGCCCAGTACCATCGGGTCAGTGGGTATGAGCCAGCCGTCGACCTAGCCGGCAAGCTGGCTCGCTACCTGGTCTACCACGGGCGATATTACGGCCCCGACGGGGAATTTCTTCCCAACTACGCCGGAGAGGACGGCGGACAGGTACCGGATCAGCCGGGCGTTCCTGGTTTCTATCCCGGTCCAGTCACCTGGAAGGGAAAGGTTCATTTTCAGCATCACATGGTGCCCTTGCTGGGGACGTTGGACCATGCGCTGGCCGTGGGGGATCGGGACCTGGCGGGATTTGTGCGCCAGGCCTTCGAGTGGGCCGGCGCTAGGGGGAACCCTATGGTCGGTTATTTCCCCGAAAACATCGACCGAGTCCATGACCTGCAGACTTCCGAGCTCTGCGAGGTGGCCGGAATGATCGGTCTGGCCTTGAAGCTCAGTGCGGCCGGACTGGGCGACTACTGGGATGATGCCGACCGATGGATCCGAAACCAATTCGCCGAAGGGCAATTACGGCACGCGGGCCGGGCCTACCATGCCGGGGAGAACGGTCCCAAGATGCCCGACGCCGCCTTCGATCCCGTCGTCCAGTGCTGCGACCGCGTACCGGAACGCAACCTGGGCGCCTTTGCCGGCTGGCCCAGCGCCAACGATTGGGGCCGGGGCATCATGCACTGCTGCACTGGCAACGCCACCCGGGCTCTCTACTTCATCTGGGAGCACATCCTCACGTGGGAGCCAGGAAAGCTGCGGGTGAATCTGTTGCTGAACCGGCCATCGCCTTGGGCCGACGTTGACAGCCATATCCCCTATGCGGGCCAGGTCGATGTGAAGGTCAAGCAGCCGCTGGACCTTTCGGTCCGCATTCCCGAGTGGGTGACGCCCGACCAGGTCCGCTGCCGGGTCAATGCCCAGGACCGTCCGATTGGCTTCGCGGGCCGTTACGCTCAGGTGGGCTCCGTCCAAGCGAACGACGTGGCTACGTTGAGTTTCCCCATTGCCGAACGAACCGACCGGGTGTGGATCGAGAAGGCCCATTACACCCTGGTTCGCAAGGGAAACGACGTCGTCGACATTGAACCGCCCGGGGATTCCTTCCCGCTGTACCGACGGGACTACTACCGGGAGAACGACACGCGCTGGCGGAGGATGGAACGGTTCGTTTCCCGCGAGAGCATTC
>CAZXDF010000380.1:0-3148 GCA_964639345.1 uncultured candidatus Brocadiaceae bacterium
TGCTGCTCAGGCCGCCGGCTCCCGCCGGCGTCGCACCGGGGGAGATGTCCGCTTCCGGCGTCTTCACCAGACCCAGGTCCGCTACCTTGACGATGCCCTGGGCATTGAGCATGAGGTTATCAGGCTTGATATCCCGGTGGATTATGCCGTGGTCGTGGGCGAACTTGAGGCCTCGCGCCGCCTGCAGCACATGGCTGGCGGCAGCTCGCGGGTCCAGCTTGCCCTCGCGCTTCGCGACCTCGCCCAGGGAGCTGCCCTGCACGAACTCCATGGTGAAGTAGTGCACGCCCCGATCGCTGCCAATGTCGTAGATCTGGACCATGTTGTGATGCACGAGCTGCGCGGCGGCAAAGGCCTCGCGGGTGAATCGGGCGAGGAACTGCGCGTTTCGCGTCCATTCCGGCTTCATCACCTTGAGGGCGACGTTGCGGTCGAGGGAGACCTGTCGCGCGAGATATACGGCCCCCATTCCGCCCCGGCCAAGTTCCTTCCTGATCTCGTATCCCCCGAGGCGCCTCGGGAACCCAGGCACGCTCACGCGCGTGGCGGCGTAGGGGCCAGGCTCTGCGGGTTCGATCGCGTTGGCGGCCCGGGTCCCTTCGGCCGGGGCGTAGGACACGGTCGCCTCCACCGCCCGCAGCTTCTCCACCGGCCCTTCCCGGCGGGCGGTCTTCCTGACGGAATCGCTGACCGTCGCCTCGTCGGGACCCACCTCGGCATCCAGCGCAACAGTCACTATCGGCTCTCCCGCGTCCTCGGGCACGATCACGCCGAACCGCTTGTTGCACCCGGCGCACCGGGCCGCATGGCGGCCCGGCTTGCACCCGGCCGACATTGAGATCAACCCCGCAATAAGGACAACGGCTCGACAAGGTCACCACCTCATGGCGCTGGCGCGATACAGAATCACTTCCTCTACTCAAGCCTAAGAGAGAAGGCACCTGGGGGTCAAGCATTTTACCTTCGCCGGCGAGGACCCGCGGCAGCCTTGCCGGCCGTGGCGTTGCCACCCGCCCGGGGCTGCGGTACACTATGTGAGACGGCACGCAAGGAACACGCCATGGAATGCCGGGAAGATACGGGGACGGTGGTCGCGCTGAGCGGCGAGAGGGCAACGGTCCTCCTGGACCACGAGCCACAGGAAGCCGCCTGCGCGGGGTGCCATGCCTGTTCGGTTACGCCGGGCGGCCGCGCCACCATCCGGGTGGAGCGAAACGGCCTCGACGAGGGCGACCGCGTGCGCGTGGGCATCCCGCAGATCAACCCTTACCTGAGCATAGGCGTGCTGTTCGGCGCGCCGATCCTGCTGGTCGGCGCCGGACTGATCATCGGTTCGGCCCTCCAGGGCCCCGGCTCCAGCGGCGGCCCCGCCCTGCTGGGAGGTGCAATGGGGTTGCTTGTGGCCATGGCGATAGCATGGGCGGCCAACGGGCTGATCGCGCGGCGGGCGGCGCCCCGCGTGCGGCGTATCGACGGGCCGGCCGATGGCGAGGCTGCTAAAGGCGCCGGGACGTAATCGCGTCCGGTTCCGGCGCGAGAGCGCGCCGCCTCCGACTCCAGAGGGGGAAACATGTCCGAGGACGGGTTCCTGTGCCTGAAGCTCGACGTGACTAACATGTTCAGCGACGCCATCGGCGAGCGCGCCGGGCTCAGCGCGGCCGAGGTGGACGGACTGGCGGGCCGCATCGAGGAGATCACTGAGGATATCGCCCGGCGGCGCGGCGATGACATCGGCTTCATGGAGCTGCCATACGACGAGGCGCTCGCGCGGGCGATCACCGAGAAGGCTGGGGAGTTGCGCTCCTGGTGCCGCAACTTCGTGGTGCTGGGCATCGGCGGCTCGGCGCTGGGAAACATTACCGTCCTCGGCGCCTTGCTTCACCCATTCCACAACGAGCTGCCTCACGGCCATCCCCTGCGCGGGGGCGCCCCGAGGATATTCGTCCTGGACAACGTGGACCCCGCCCTGATCGCGGCGCTTGTGGACCTGCTGGGCGATGAGCTCCCGCAGACGGCCTTCAACGTCATCACCAATAGCGGCTCCACGGCGGAGACGATGTCACAGTTCCTGCATTTCCGCGACCTGCTGCGCCGCACCCCGGGCTGCGACCCGGCGCGCCAGATGGTCCTGACCACCGATCCCCGGCCGGAAAACAACCTGCTGCGACGCATTGCCGGGGCCGACGGATACTTCACGCTGCCTGTGCCGCCGAACGTGGGCGGCCGCTTCAGCGTCCTGAGCGCGGTCGGCCTCTTGAGCGCCGCGGTGGGCGGAGTGGACATCGACTCGCTTCTGGCGGGGGCCGCCGCGGCCGACCGCCACTGCCGGAACCCCTACCTCCACTCCAACTCCGCCGCCCTCTACGCGGCGGTCGAGTACCTGAGTTACCGCGCGGGGCGCACCGTCAGCGTGCTCATGCCCTACAGCCACCGTCTTCGCCCGCTCGCAGCCTGGTTCTGCCAGCTCTGGGCCGAGAGCCTCGGCAAGCGGGAGTCCCTGGCCGGGGAGGATGTCTTTTCCGGCCCGACGCCCGTGCCGAGCGTGGGCGTGACCGACCAGCACAGCACCATGCAACTCTACCAGGACGGCCCGTTCGACAAGGTCATCACGTTCGTCGAGGCCGACAGCCTGAGCCATGATGCCGTGCCCATCTGCTCGGGCGAGGCTGAGCCGGAGCTCGACTACCTGGCGCGTCACTCCTTCGGCGACCTGATGGCCAGCGAGCTCGCGGCCACGTGCTGCGCCCTGCGCGACAAGGGCCGGCCCAACTGCACGGTGCGCGTGCCGCGTGTGGACGCGATGACGCTCGGGGAGCTGTTCATGTTCTTCGAGTATGCCGTCACCTACAGCGGCCACCTCTACGGTGTGAACGCATTCGACCAACCGGGGGTGGAGCTGGGCAAGCAGTACACCTACGGCCTGATGGGCCGCGAGGGCTACGAGCCGCCGAAGCTGGACTGAACTTACTCGCTGGGCTATTGGCTCGTCGGACGACCCGCAAGATTCAAGAAGCCGCGTGCTGCATCGTTCATGGACTGACCTAAGCAGCTATTCGCAGACCATCTTGTCAAGGATCTGCCTCAATCTCTCGAGTTATAACCGAAAGTTGTGTTTAGACGAGGAGGGGAAGGTGGCGTATCCTGGGTG
>CAZXDF010000381.1:0-2674 GCA_964639345.1 uncultured candidatus Brocadiaceae bacterium
CGGCGAAGCGGCCCTCCCCTTCTGCCGCCGCCTCCTCTGCCGCCTCTGCCGCTAACTCGACTAGATGATCTCGCGCAACGGCCTCTGCCTCGTCTTGGCCGGCGTATTCCACCTCCCCCTCCGGCTCGCCGTCAATGTCAACCGTCCACCCCTTGCCTGTACCAGGAGAGTGAACAGCGACCGTATGCCCGCCGGCAGAAGCCTCGTACCGGAGGTCGCTAACGCGCTCGAACTGGATACCGGGCTCGGGCTCGGCTGTCTCGGGCTTTGGCCCAGGCACCGTTGCCACGCCAGCCTCATCGACTGTAATGGCCGGCTCCGTGCTGCCACGCTGGCCAAGGCGCAAAGGTGCCGGCTTAGGCTTCTTGCCCTCTTCTACCCTGCGCCGAACCTCGGTCGAAATCATCCCGTCGAACGCCGCCGTGAACAGATCGGCCAGTTCCAGCGTGGTGCGGTCAACTATCGTCACCCCGACCGGCAGCCCACGATCCTTCAGGGTGGCGCTGACCTTTTCGATCCCGCGCCTGGTGTGGGCGGGGACATACTCCTCCCCGTAGATCGAACCAAGGATGTCACTCAGCCAGTCCATAAGGCGTTGCAAAACCCCACGGTCGTTGCCCGTCAGAGCCTCGCGCACCATCCCGTGCCCGCCCTTGGTCTCAAACATCAGGGCCATTAGCGGCCCAAGCTCTTGGACCGCGTTTGCAACGGCCTCGTCTTGGAAAGCCTCTGGATCTCCACGCACCGCCGCTGCGTCAGCTTCGCTCAAACGCGCAAGGTACGCCTCAACGGCCGCGTCTGTCCGCGCACGGCCGCCAGGGATCTTGTCGATTAGCTCGTTGACCTTATTCCATAGCTCCGGGTCTGTGTCTTTGAGACTGTGGAACGCCTCATGCGTAGCCACCGCAAAGGCCCCGTGCGGGCCGATGGTGTCGCTAAGGTGCGTGCTAAGAGCAACGCCGCCGCCATCCTCCTTGGACAAAAAGACCGCCGGGCGGGTAAGGGCTTCTTCCGTGTCAACCCACACAACGGGCACGCCTCGCTGGCGCAGAGCCCGCTCTACACCCTTCTTGGCTTCCGTTGGAGCCTCCACAACGGTCATGTCTTCGGCCTGGAGCCTCCTGCCAGATACGGTCTGGGCAGAGCGGCGAAGCGCGTTCTTCGCGGCGGCTCCAAGCTCCCGCTCGTCAAAGCCCTCCTCCTCACCGACCTCAATCTCCTCCTTGACCTCCGCGCTGGCGGCAGCGACTTCCTCCTCGCTCATCGCTTGGTGGGCGTCCGTGACGATCTTGATGATCTCGTCTGCCCGCGTGTTCCCCGTCTTTGGCGTCAGGATCGCGCCGCCAACCGGAAGAACCGTGAACGCCGCGATCTCCGCAAGGCTCTGGGACACACCGGGCCACAGATCCTCCATCGTTTGGAAACCCTGCCAGCCCGTAGCCGCACCCACCCCAGCCGAGAGAAGCGTGGCCGCACGCTCCTCCATGTACTCCTCAAGCACGCCGTCGTACCCGCCATCCTCAAGCACGCGCCGGACCATGCCCTTCGGCCCCAGCTTGGGGTACTTCTTGACCCACCACTCAGCCACCTTGGAGTGCGCTGCGCCTAGTTTTGAAATCAGCGGCGCTTTATTCAAAATCCGGCCAAGGTCACGGAACGCCGGCCCCGTCTTCTCTGACCCAACCTCGATCAGGGCGTCTATGGCGCCCTCGGGCAGAGCATCCATGAACGACCGAGAGTTCCGCAGGAGCAACAGCCCCAGCCGGCCGGCCTCATCCTCGGTCACATCTACCTGCGCCATAGACCTGCGCCAGGTGCTGTTTTCAATGCGCCCCGTGGCCTTGAACCCAGGAAGGATTGCACCAAGGCCCTGGGACGCCGCCTCCATCGCAAGAAGCTGGGTAACGGCCTCGGCGGTGGCGCCGGCCGCCCGCTTCGGAGTCAGCTTCGCCAACTCCTTCATCGACAGGCCCTTGATCTGCCGCCTGGCCTCACGCAGAGCCGCACGCTCGGACAGGTTGTCAAAGACGGCCTTCTTCCCCTGGGCCTTCAGCGTCTTTTCAATGGCCTCCTTTAGGCCGAGGCCAACCGCCTTACGGCCCGCCGTTGCGATACCGCCCGTTGCGAGGAACTCCCCCAGGAACGCGGGTAGCTGGAAAAGGATCGAGCCGAAGGTGTAGCCGAAGGTGTGGGACCGCTTGTTGTGCTGTGCAAAGGCGGCCAGAAGCTCCCGCTGCTCCTGCGTGTCGGTGCCGTTTTCCAGCGCCACGCTGGCCTCGTACAGGTCATAAATCTCTATGCCCTCGTCCAGGCCGCCCAGGAAAGGAACCCACCGCTTCCAGTTGGTCTCCTGCCAAGCGTCCCCGAAGGTTAGCTCGGATAGGGCGTTGGGATCGTCGGGCGGGGGCTCGGGATCAGACGCGGGCTGGTCGCCCTGTGCCGTCCAGCGCCGAAGAAATGCCGCACGCTCCTCGTCGGTAAGTCGCGGGTAGTCCTGTGTGGGCATAGCCCAGACTAGCCTCTCCTAGACCCAACCCTGCGGCGGTCCTCTGGCCGGGCGCGTCGGCGGGCAGCAGGCTTCTGGTAATCCGTACCTTCTTTGGGCGTGCGTTTTATCAGGCCAAGCTCGCGCATAGGCACAGGCCCCCCGACCCCCGTATCTTTGAATGTGTAC
>CAZXDF010000382.1:0-7812 GCA_964639345.1 uncultured candidatus Brocadiaceae bacterium
CAGCTTCACCACTACCTGCTCTGCACTATGCCGTTTCTTCATCTGAGAATCCTTTCCGGACTATTGCCGTATGGATTCTCTCACAACTCCTGGATCAATTCTCGGGGAAGGGGTCAGGGCTGGCGGCGACGACGCATTCACACCAAACGTCTGCACCCCTTGAACGCCCGTACTCTCACGTTATGAAGAGTGTTGCGAATGGGGTCCGTTCGAAACCAGCCTGTTAACCAAAACAGGCGCGCGGGGGAGAGAGTCGAGAGGTTTGCGAGGATTTGGCCCCGTGAAGCGGCCGTTGGAGGCGATGCTGGCGAAAGTGAGGGTACCCACGAGAGTGGCAGTGCGGGTGCCGTGTTCGCGCAAACCCTTGCGCAAGCGGTGCGTACGGCAAGAGACCCGAGGCGCTCTCGACCTCGGGCCTTCTGTAAACCAGCGGGTAGGCTCAATTCACGAGGAAGGAAAGTGGCTCCCCGGCGAGGATTCGAACCTCGAACCTAGTGGTTAACAGCCACCCGCTCTACCATTGAGCTACCGGGGAACCGCCGTGTCGAGTGCTTGACGCATTCTATTGCCAGGCGGCACGGGAATCAAGTGCGGCGCTCGACCGATCGCGGCAAGAAGCCGCTGTAAGGGGGGTCTGGGGGGCTGCCTGCCGGCGGAGGCGTATCCGCCGCCGTGGAGCTTTCTCCGCACCAGGTAGGTGGGCCGGACTCGGAGCTTGCCGTCACGGAGACATGCATTGTGGTAAGATATAGCCCGGTGGCGAGACCGGATATGGCCGTTCGGCCCATTCGGGAGATCGGCGATGCCTATCTATGAGTATGAGTGCGACGGGTGCGGGCGCGTATCGAACTTCCTCGTGCGCAGCAGGCAGGCGCACCGGCCGCCGGCCTGTCCGAAATGCGGGCACCCGAAGATGAGCCGTCTGTTCTCACGGTTCGCTGCGGCCTCGCGTCGGTGGAGCCGATCCGGGGCGGGGCCGGGTGCGGAATCCGGTGGCGAGGCGGGAGGCGATTCCCCGCCAATGGGCGCTGAGAACGGTTTCCCGGACCTTTCGGGGCTGGAGGGGTTGGACGAGAAGGACCCGCGATCCTTGGGGCGCATGATGCGGCAGGTGGCCGAACAGGCCGGTGAACCGCTTGAGGCGGAGATGGACGAGGTCTGCCGTCGACTTGAAGCCGGCGAGGACCCTGAGGAGATCGAAGAGAAGATGGCCGACGCCTTGGGCGCCGATGCATCCGCTGACGACAACGACGACACGCTCTATGACGCGTGAGGCCGGCCCGCCCCCCCCACACGCCCCACCGTCAACGCGCCTCCCGACGCAACGGACAATCCGGGACCGTATCAGTATTCCCCATACTGTTTCGCCAGCTCCAGCGCGCGCGTGAAGTTCTCAAAACTCACGCTGTGCGGCACCGAATGGTCTGAGTGATAGATGTAGCCACCCCCCTTCTTCGCAATGGGCAGCTTTGTGCTGATCTCCCTTTCTATCACGCGCGGGTCCGGGTCCGCCATGGCCCGCACGTCAATTCCGCCCATCAGGGCCAGCCGGTCGCCGAAGTCCTCCTTGAGTTGGAGCAGGTCCATGCCCGCCTTGACCTCCAGAGGCTGCAGACAGGTGAGTCCGTCCTCGATGAAACGCGGGATCAACTCTTTGACGCAGCCGCAGGAATGCAGGATGGTCGGAAGCCCCTGCCCCTTGAAATAGCGAACGAGTTCCCTGAACGTGGGACGCAGTTGCTCGTCGTAGTGATGCGGAGAGAAAAGCAGGCCGTTGCGGTAGCCCAGGTCGCAGCCCAGATAGACGCCATCGAACTCGAAGCCGCCCTCCGTCATCACCTCATACATCGCGATGGCCAGTCGCGCACTGGCATCGTAGATGTCACGGACCCAGTCGGGGTCCGTGGCGATCAGCATGAGCAACTGTTCTGAGCGGACGTAGGCCTGTGCCAGATCGTAGCCGAAGCCCACAGTGTAAACGGTGAACCTGCCCTGCTCGATCGCCCTGCGAAGGCCCGACAGCCCGAGCCGCTGGTCCGCCCGTCCGGTCTGCAGAATAGAGTCCGAACCGCGGTCGTCCGCCGCACTCCGCCACAGCCACTTGCCTTCCCAGTCCACCCGGTCCCGGTCGGGCTTGAGCCGTTCCTTGATTCCCTCCCAGTCATCCCGCGTCTTGACCGGATAGTCCA
The DNA here is from genome assembly GCA_964639345.1 of uncultured candidatus Brocadiaceae bacterium. Classification (GTDB taxonomy): domain Bacteria; phylum Planctomycetota; class Brocadiia; order SM23-32; family SM23-32; genus CAZHPE01. The sequence continues at coordinate 2,190 of CAZXDF010000382.1, forward strand.
CGACCTCCGGCGTGGTGCTGTAGTTCTTGTGGTTCCTGCGCAGACCCCCGTACGGCGTGGTCTGCATGATGTATTCATCGGTCTCCTCGACCGTTTCTACCGGGAACTGAGGAGACAGGTCCGGACTGAAGCGCACCATGCCGAGGTCAAAATACTCAGCCGGGTTGACATCCGCCGGCAGCCCTTCGGAGCGCCACCGGAGTATGGCGGACCACCAGGGACTGTCATGGATCGGGACCCGGTCCGGTTCTTTGTGGTCGAGAGCCATCAGGAATCGTTCGCGCGACGTCATCGCCCTACCCTCCTTCGCAAGAGAATCCCAGCAGCAATCTACCCTCGCCATGCTCAAGAGTCAATCACGCGCGTGGGGTTGAGCCATCCCTGCTCGGCGCAGCCTGACCGATTGCGCCCCTCTCCCCCAGCCGTTAGAATGCCCGGAGCGAGAGGGAAACCGAGTGATGATGCGGAAGGAGCGTGGACATGGAGTACTGCAGCCTTGGGCGCAGCGGCCTGAAGGTATCCCGCCTGTGCATGGGGACGATGACTTTCGGCGACCAGGTCGACGAGCATGGGTCCGCGCGCATGGTCGAGCGCTGCCTGGACGAAGGGATCAACTTCTTCGACACGGCGGACGCGTACGGCACGGGCATATCGGAGGAAGTCCTCGGAAAGGCGCTGCGAGGCAAGAGGGACGGGGTCGTCGTGGCGACGAAGGTCTTCAACGCCATGGGCCCCGAGCCGAACGACCGCGGCCTGTCGCGCCGGCACATCATCAGCGCGATGGACGAGAGCCTGCGGCGTCTCAAGATGGACTACGTGGACCTTTACCAGCTCCATCAGCCCGACTACAGCACGCCGCCCGAAGAGACCATGGCCACGATGGACCAACTGGTTCGTGACGGCAAGGCGCGCTACGTGGGCGTGTCGAACTACGCGGCGTGGCAGATTTGCCACGCGATGTGGCTATGCGACCGGCGGGACTTCGCCCCGGTCGTCAGCGTGCAGCCGATGTATAACCTGCTGTCGCGCGGCATCGAGCAGGAGTTGCTGCCGTTGTGCCGCGCGTTCAACCTCGGCACCATGGTCTACAATCCGCTTGCGGGCGGCCTGCTGACGGGCAAGCACAGGAAGGGCGCGCCGCCGGCCGATAACACACGCTTCTCCCTGAAGCAGATGTACCGCGACCGCTACTGGCACGAGCGGCTGTTCGACGCGATGGAGCAACTGCGCAGCATCGCCCAGGGGGCCGGCGTCAGTCTCGTGGAACTCTCGCTCAAATGGGTTCTGGCGCAGCCGGACATCACGTGCCTCATCATCGGCGCGAGTTCCATGGAGCAGCTTGACCAGAACCTGCAGGCCAGCGGGGGGACGCTGCCCGAAGGTGTCGCGGAGCGCTGCGACGAGGTCTGGGAGGAGCTGCGCGGGCCCATCCCCCAATACAACCGGTAGCGCGCCCGACGAAAGCCCCGCCGCCCTCCCCCATCGGGCCCGCCTCAGCGGCGGAGGAACTTCTGGACTCGGCTGCCTTTCAGGACTTCCGATACGTAGAGATTGCCGTGCGAATCCGTGCACACGTCATGGGGCGAGCGGAACAGGTCCTTCGTCTGGTCCGCCTCCCCGTCCCACTGCGCCAGCACTTGCCAGTCCCGGTCGAGGATTGACAGGCGGTGTCCGAGTTCCGCCACATACACGGCATCCTGCGTCATCGCCAGATTGCAGGGCTGCGCAAAGCCGGTCGACTGCGAGATGAAATCCCCGTCGGGCGTGAAGACCTGGATGCGGTTGTTCTCCCGGTCCGCCACGAACACCTGGCCCGCCTCGTCCACGTGAACCCCATGCGGCATGTTGAACTGCCCGGGCCCCTCCCCTTCCGTCCCCCATGAGAGAAGCAGCTCGCCTTCGGCCGAGAACTTGTGCATGCGGGACGCCCCGTAGCCGTCGGAAACATACATCTCCCCCGCCGGGCCGAATGCAAGGTCGGTTGGCTTGTTGAACGGGCGGCCGTCGGGCGAAGCCTGATCTTCCGTCCCGAGGGTCAGCAGAAGCTCGCCATCGGGCGTGAACTTCCTCACCGTATGATGGTCGCAGTCGACGATATACATGCTGTCGTCCGGCGCGATCGTGAGGCCGTGCGCCATGCCGAAGAGCCCGTCCCCCCATGAGCGGATGACGTTCCCATCCGCGTCAAACACGATCACGGGGTGCTCGCCGCGGTGGACCACATGGATTCGGTCCTGCGAATCCACGGCCACGCCGGGCACGTAGCCGAAGGCCCATCCTTCCGGGAGCTTCGGCCAATCGGTGCAGAGTTCGTAGAGACTGCCATTTGCGCGCATCTTCACGTCGACTTTCCTCCGATGGAAATCATACCGAGTCTGCCGATCCAGCCCCATATATAGCCCGTAGCGCTCGGCCCGTCAAACGTGCCCCAGGGCGCGCGGCCCTGCCGGACTGGCTGGAGGGCGCCTTCCGGCCCGTCATTAGAATCTAAACGGCGCACTACGTGCAGGCCAGGGCGCGCCGAAGACATAGTGGTCGACAACGTTAGCCGGGAAGAATACGTATGCCAGAACCCAGTGGACCTGCCACACCCGTTCATCGTACGGGCAACAGGCAAGACGTGTAGGAACGTAGAGGAAATTCTCCCAGTCGTATTCCCGCGCGGTCGCCATGCCCATCCGCGATAGCGTGACATACGTGGAAACGTAGCACAGGATAAATGCTATCGCCACCCATACCACAACCCGCTTGCGCGACCTTCCATGCTTGCGCTCTTGCCCCTCAGCCGATGTCGAGTTCATGGAGAAGCTCCTCGCGGCGAGTTGGCCGCTGTTTGATGTCCCCTACCCCCGATCGAGAAATGCTCCCCCTGATCGCGCACCATTATACCATCCGCCACGTGAAGAGCCAACCAACGAGTGCTCCGTCAACCTTGCTTTGACAGTTGCAATTGCCACACCCTCGTGGGTAGCCTACAACTTTTCCAACAGGCTCCTATGGGTGCCACGGGCCGAGGCGAAGCCTCGCCCGTGCTCACCGGGCTCCGCAACACCACATGGGGCACGGACAAGCCTGACGGCTTGGTCCGTGGCACCCCGTACCGGGCGGCGACGGAGGCGAGACACCTCCGCTACCCCGGGTGAGCGGAACTCCTCTACCCGTCATTTCTGAGTTGACAAAGCACGAGTGCCTTCCGGCGCCAGGTGGCAGAACGATTGCTCTTGACCGGCGGGTGGCGCAGGCCTATGGTGTAAACTGCCCATGCGGAACGTGAACGAGTCGGATAAGTGGGCCGGGAGGCTGCTGAGAATGCGCAAGAGATCGATGCTCGTGGTTGCGACGGTGTTCGTGGTCGGCGTTGCGCTGGCCCTGGCGCTGAGCCGGGCTGAGGACCTCCCCGCGCTCGGCGGCGCGGACGCGCCGGAAGTATCCCGACCGTCCAGGATTCTATCGATGTCCCCGAACGTCACCGAGTGCATATTCGCGCTCGGGCTGGGGGACCGTGTCGTCGGCATAAGCGACTGGACGATGTACCCGCCCGAGGCCCGCACGAGGCGGAGCGCCGGCAGCGCCTACGACCCAAACGAGGAGACGATACTCGCCATCGATCCCGACCTGGTGATCGTGCTGGGTGAACACCCGAAGGTTGCGAGGCTGTGCGAGCGCGAGGGATATCCGTTTCTGCGCGTGCGCATGGACAGGCTTCCCACGATCTACTCGGGGCTCGCTACGCTGGGCGAGGGGCTGGGCGCGAAGGAGGAGGCGGCCGCCCTGGCCGATACGATCCGTTGGGGCATTGAGGGCGTCGAGCGCAGCGTGGCGGGCAGGCGGAAGCCGAAGGTCTTCCTGTGCATGGGCCGGGAACCTGGCAGGCTCAGCGGCCTGAGCACGGTCAGCCGCGAGGCCCTGCTGAGCGAACTGCTGGATGTCGCGGGCGGCGAGAACGTGTTCGCAGATGCGTCGATCGCTTACCCGCGCATCTCCAAAGAAGCGCTGCTGAGGCGCGCGCCCGACGTGATTCTCGAGATCCGCCCGGGCGATCAACTCAGCGAGGCCAGGCGGCGTCAGCTCCGCGCGGACTGGAACGCAATGCCGGGCCTACCGGCGGTTCGTGACGGACACATCTACTTCCTCACCGAGAACCACCTGCTCATTCCAGGCCCGCGCGTGGTGCTGGCGGCGCGGCGCATGGCGATGGCCTTGCATCCGGAGGCGTTCGAATGAGCGAGAGCCTCCTGGCCCTGGAGGGCATCCGCCACCGCTACGACGAGGCCGCGGACTGGGAGCTGAACGTGCCGGCCTTCGAGGCCAGGGAGGCGGACGTGGTCGGCATCCTCGGGCCGAACGGCTCGGGCAAGAGCACGCTGCTGCGCATCGCGGCAGGAACGCTCCGGGCCCTTAAAGGCGCCGTCCTCGTAGAGGGCGTGGAGCTTGCCGGCATGGACCGGCGATGGATCGCGCAGCGCCTCGGCTACCTGCCCCAGAACGTGGAGAGCCAGTTCGACTATAAGGTCGAGGAGATCGCGGGAATGGGGCGTTACGCGCACGGCGCGGCGCTTGGGGCCAGCGGCACGATTGATGCCGAAGCGGTCGAGCGGAGCCTGGTCGCCACGGACGTCGAGCGGCTCCGCTCCCGGCGCCTCTCGCACCTGTCCGGCGGCGAACGCCAGCGCGTGTTCCTCGCCTCGGTCCTGGCCCAGGAGCCCCGCGTGCTGCTGCTGGACGAGCCGACCCGCCACCTGGACGTTCACCACCAGGTGCGCTTCTTTCGACTGCTGTGCGAGCTTGCCCGCCAGGGGCTGGGGGTGGCCGTGGTGACGCACGATCTGAACCTCGCCGCCCTTTACTGCCGCCGCCTGCTGGTGCTGAAGGATGGCGCGCCGTTCCGCGAGGGCACGGTCGATGAGGTCCTGCGCGAGGACGTGCTCCAGAGCCTGTATGGCTCGGAGATCGTGATGGGCCGACATCCGCGTTCGGGCCGCCGGATCGTCCTGCCAGCCGACGAAGCGGCTGAGTCGCCCCCGTTACAGGAGGCGCAGTGATGGCGCGTTCAGGGCATGGGCATTTTCGATTTCGGATTGCCGATTTCCGATCCAAGAGGCTCTATTGACCTTCCGGAAACTAAAGGAACATGGCCTGGGTAGGCCGACCGTCGCGGTCGGGTTTGAGCAGCCGCGCGGGCCGGACCTTATGGGTGCCACGGGCCAAGGCGTAGCCTTGCCCGTGCCCGAGGGCGCTGTGGAACGCACGGACAAGCCTCACGGCTTGATCCGTGGCACACCCACAACAGGAGGCGAGCCTCATGGCTTGGTCCGCGGCACGCGGGCCGGAGCGAGACGCTCCGGCTGCCCGCTGGATCTTTGCGTTTCTTTCCCAAAGATCAATAACAGAATGAACCGCAGGACTCGCAAAGCCCGCAGAGGGCATTCGAGTAACACGGCCGTTGCGGGTTCTTGCCCGTCAACGTGCACGGCAGCAGCCTCCCCGCCCCGCCCCGTGGCCTCAGCGGTGAGTCCTTTCTACTGGAAAATCGAAAATCTAAAATCGAAGATCACTACTGTCCGGTTGTCTTGCCGTGGGCTTGTCGCAAGCGACACAAGTGCAATGAGTTATCCACAGAAAT
>CAZXDF010000383.1:0-4953 GCA_964639345.1 uncultured candidatus Brocadiaceae bacterium
CGCACGCTCGCTACGGGCCGGGTCGGCCTGATGGGCGAGGCGACGGCGGGGCATGGCACGCCGGTCTTCGCCGACGTCCAGGTGGCCGGGCAGGAAGTCGGCCCCTCGCCGTGGCAAGGACTGGTCGCGCCGCCGAAGCACTGGATCACGCCCTGCCCCGAGGTGGACCCAGAGACCTACCAGGGCTACCCGAGCATGGTCAAGAGCAATTCCGGCGCCCTGATGGTCAGCTTGCCTTTCCACGATCCCAACTATGGGGGGCCGGTCCACAGGGTCGTGTGGGTTCGTTCGGCGGACGGCGGGCGCACTTGGTCGGAGCCCGAGGAGCCGACGCTGCCGGCCGGGTTGGGCGGGGTGTTCGTGAAGCAGGACGGCACGTGGGCATGCATCCATCGCGACGTGCCGGGCATGGGCCTGGAGGGGATGGTCACTTTCGAGTCCCGCGACGAAGGCAAGACCTGGAGCGATGCTGGGGCACTCAACATCGTCGGCGAGCCGCCCGCGGAGTTCCCGCCCGAGGCGGGTCCGTCCGGTCGGCCGGTGCGGCTGCGCGATGGAGCGCTTGTCGCGCCGCTGTGCTGCGGCGTAGACCACGGGAAGCCGCCCTACGAGGGGGGGCACGTTGTCGCCACGAACTTCGTCATCCGCAGCACCGACGACGGGGCCACGTGGTCGGCCCCGGTGCGGTGCGACCGCAACAACGCGCCCGACCAGACGCGGTGGCATTGCCCGGGTAATTTTTCCGAGATGGGCATGGCAGAGGCGGCCGACAACGTGGTCATGGGGTTCGGGCGGCCGGGGCCCTGGCCCTACATGTGGCAGGTGCTTAGTCGTGACGGGGGCAAGTCCTGGGAGCCCGCCGCGTTCGCGCCGTTCCCCGGCTACTGCAGCAGCCTCACCAGCACCGCCAGCGGCGCCCTGGTCGCCGTGCATCGCTTCCCCTACCTCACGGCCAACCTGAGCTACGACGGCGGCATCACCTGGGACGCCGGCACCATCATCGACTATCCCACGTGGGCCAATCAGCACGCGCTCGAGATCGAGCCGGACGTGGTGTTCGTGCTCTACATGGGCCACATCATTGAGAAAGGGCAGCCGGACGTGCGCGCCGCGCGCTTGCGGGTGACGGGGGAGGGGCTGAAGGTGGATTACTGAGCGATCGTTTCGTCAACGGTGGGGCGAGCGCGGCGGGCCCCGACGCCGGCGACGAGGCCCAGCCCGGCCATCGTGCTCAGGAGCGAGGAGCCCCCGTAACTCACCAGGGGCAGGGTGAGGCCGGTGATCGGCGTCAGGCGGAGCGAGATTGCCATGTGAAGCAGGCTCTGGAAGGCGAAAAGCGTCAGCACGCCCCCGGCCAGCAGCCCTCCGAACAGGTCCGGCGCCTCCCGCACGAGGCTGCCCATCAGCACGATCAGCAGCAGGTAGAACAGCACGAGAGCCGCCGTGCGGAAGAACCCCCACTGCTCGGCGATGACGGGGAAGATGAAGTCCGTGTGGCTCTCGGGCACCTGGCCCAGCAGCGTGCGTCGGCCCTCACCCCAACCCTGACCCCGTGGGCCCCCATCCATTATGGCCCTTGCGGCTTGCTCGGCGTTGTAGTAGGCCGTGCTGCCGCGGTTTCGCTCGGGGTAGAGGAAGCTCAGCACCCGATCCCGCTGGTAATCCTTGAGCCCGCGGGGCGTCACCCACGCCACCCCGGCCAGCGCGACCCCCGCCGCCACGATGAGCGCCAGGTTGCGGACCGGTACGCCTGCCAGGAACGCGACCACGAAGAAGGCGGGCAGGAAGAGCAGTGAGGTGCCCAGGTCCGGCTGGAGGGCGATCAGCAGCATGGGCACAATGACGAGCAGCAGCGGCGCGGCGAGGTCGCGCAGTCGGTCCAGCCGGCTCCGATAGCGGAAGTAGGTGGCGAGGGCGAGGACGACGATGTACTTCATCGGCTCGCTCGGCTGCACAAGGAACGGCCCGACATCGTACCAGCGCGTCGCGTAGTTCCTCGTCTCCCCAAGGAATGGCAGCAGGCCCAGCGCGGCAATCCCGCCCGCGTAGAGGACGATCGAGAGGCTGGCCAGGTGGCGGTAATCGAAGAGGGCCGCGATCAGAAATGCCACGACGCCCATGGCAAGGAACTGAAGGTGCCGCCTCCCAAAGCCCCAGGAATGGGCGCTGGTGATGAACACGACGCCGACAAGCCCCAACAACACGCCCGCAGCCAACAATGCCCACGGCGTGCGCCGGAAGCTGAAGCCCCCGATGATGGCGCGCAGGAGTCTCATCCCGAACGTTCCTCAGTCATTGGATGTCACTCGCTAATCGTCCACGAAGCCCGCCCCGTCCGCCGAGGCGCAGGCGCGCACCTCGGCCCGGCCCTCCATGTCCGGATGCTCGGCCACGTAGCGGCGCAGGATGTCCCCGCGCATTTCCTCGGAGACATCCCGCGCCGTCAGGCCAATGCAGCAGCCCCGGAATCCGGCGCCGCTGAACCGCGCCCCGAGCACGCCGGGCGTCTCGCGCAGCACGCGGCAGGCCGTGCGCAGGTAGGCGTTGCCGCACTCGTAGTTCTCGACCGAGCTCCGTCCCGACTCATTCATGAGCCGGCCAAACCCCTCCAGATCGCCCTTGCGCCACAGCACAATGCCCCGGCGCACGCGACGCTGCTCGCCGAAGAAGTGCCGCGCGCGCCGCAGTTCCTTCTGTGGTAGGGCGTCGCCATGGGCCTCGAATACCTCGGCCGGCACATGGCGCAGCCGCGGCGCCTGCGCCACCTGCATGTCCGCCGCCTCAAGGAGCAAGCGTGCCGCCTGCCCGCATTCGGCCACGCGGCGGTTGTAGTCCGTGTCGAGAAGCTGCGCGCTGAGCCCGCTGTAGAGTATGAGCGCCCGGACGGCGGCCGCGGCTCCGCAGGGGTGCAGGGTGCTCTCACCGCTGCGGCAGTCGATGCTGGTAAGCCGTCCGGCGCGGCTCAAAAGGATCGTCGACTGGTCCAGTATGCCGTTGCTCAGGCCCAGGTATTCGTTTTCGATCAGGCGGTCCAGCTCTATGTTCTCCTTGTAGCTCGGTTCCAGACCGTTGGCCCGCTCGAGCGCCAGCAGGTAGGCAATCCCCGCAGCGGCCGAGGAGCTCAGGCCCCCCACGTTGTCGTATCCGTCCACCATGCCTGTCAGCCCGTGGTTCAGCGCGTGCTTGCGGCACAGCGCCCATGCGGCGCCCCGCAGGTAGTCTCCCCAGTTGTCCAGGGGCTGCGGCGGCACGCCGTCGAGATCCAGCGCAACCTCGCCCTTGAAGTTGCGGCTGCGCACGCGCACGCCTTTGTCCCGGCAGGGCGCAAAGCCGAAGAGCAGGGCCTCCTGGATCGCCAAGCCCGTGACGACGCCGAGTTGGTGATCCACGTGGGCGCCGAGCGGGCAGACGCGATAGGGGCTGCGCACCACCAGGGTGTCCTGCGGCTGCACGCCCGCCATCCGCGCCACGTCCCTGCGCAGGGCGGCGATTCGTTCTCCTTCCGCGTTCACCTTGTGCGTTCCAGCCGTGGGCCTCGGGGAATTGCTGCGCGCTCTTGCCGATCCAGAGCGTACGGCTCCCGTGTGGCGGAAGTCAAGGGCGGCGTGCATCCGCTCCGGCGCGCGCGTCTTGAGGACGGGGCCGACAAATGGCTTTTGACCGCAGCAGGGACGGTGGTATAATGAAGCGTCGAAGGATAGGCCCGGCGAAGAAGCCCGAGCGAGGGGTCGATATGGCCGAACCAAAGAAGCAGTCCTGCCCCAGTTGCGGAGTGCCGCTCGATGTAGGCGTTCTGACCTGCCCAGAGTGCGGCATCAACATCCGCACGGGCGAGGCCTATCAGACGAGGGTGGAGCGTGCCAAGGCGAAGCGCTTTCATCCCGAACGTTACCATCAGGGGATTTACATGGGGGCCGCGGTGCTGTTGGTGCTGGTGATGCTCGCCGGCGGCATCCTCCAGCGGCGCACCGAGCGGGGCATCAGGCAGAACCGCGAGTTCTTTGAGGGCAGCTTCAAGACATTGGAGAACCAGCAGGTGCACTTCTTCCGCGCCCTGTGGGAGATCGACTCGCTGGCCAGCGCCGAGCGGATCGACGATGCCAGTGCGCTGGCAGATGAACTGGTCAGCATTGCGGAAGGGAAGATCAGGGAGATGGACAGAGAGGTTGAGCAACGGCAATACCGGGATGACGACGTCACGTGGGGCGAGGAGCAGGAGCTCAAGGCACGCAAGCGGAACCTGCGCAACGTGATCAGCAAGGCGGAACGCAAACGCGAGCGTCTTTCCGACTAGGGAGCCCCGGCGCTTTGCGTGTGAGCATGCATCCTTTCAGAGGAGTGCGAGATGGCCGGAAGGGCGATCGATGTGACCGACCAGGATTTCGAAGAAGAGGTGTTGAAGGCAGATGAGCTCGTGATGGTGGATTTTTGGGCGCCGTGGTGCGGGCCCTGCCGCATGGTCTCCCCGGTGCTGGAAGAGGTGGCGGAGGAGAATGCCGATACGTTGAAGCTCTGCAAGATCAACGTGGACGAGAACACCCAGGCCGCCTCCGAACACGCCATCATGTCCATACCGACCGTGATGTTCTTCAAGAACGGCGAGAATCTGGCGGGCGGGACATTGATCGGGGCGAAGCCGAAGGCCGATTATCAGAAGGTGATCGACGGGCTGGCGGACTAAAGAGGGGTGCGCCGGCCCGCTGCTCCGTCACGGGCCCGAAGCGTTCAGGCCTCATCCGTCCCCTGCGCTTCGCTTTCGTTCGCTGGGATCTCAATCGAGGCGGCTTCGTCCTGCTCGGAGTGGCTTTCTTCCGGCTGCTCGGAGACCGATATCTTGGGGGCGACCTCCTCTTCGAGCCCGGGCATTTCCTTCTCAACGAGTTCGAAGATCACGCGGGGCGAATTGTCGCCCAGTTGGTTGCCCGTCAGGCGCAGGGTGCGGCTCTTGCCGGC
>CAZXDF010000384.1:0-3695 GCA_964639345.1 uncultured candidatus Brocadiaceae bacterium
GCAGATGTAGTCCACCGATCCCTGCTGCACCCATGCGTTCACGTCGAAGCCCAGCGTTCGGCATTCCTCTAATGTCTGTGGGATGCGCACCCCCAGGAGGAGCTTGCCGCGCCCACGCCTCACAGCCGCATGGTCCACCAGCTTCCGCATCCGGGTCATGAAGTCCGTCAGGTGCGGGGCGTTCCTTTCCGCTTCCGATGGCCTGAACATGTAGCACCAGCGCATCCAATCCAGCTCGATGCCGTCCACGTTGTATCGCTCCAGGAACTCCTCGGCGAAAGACAATACCGCCTGGCGCACGCCCTCGTGCTTGTAGTCCATCCCGCCTCGGAATTCGGTCAACTGCCACTGGGGATGCTCCGTGCAGAAGGGCCGACGCTCCGTTCCCCCGTGCCGGTCGTTCATGCGCAGACCGCCAATGAACTCGACCCCGTCCTTCCTCGACCTGTCCAGAAGGACCTGTACCAGGTCGTAGCCGGCTTCCTCGAATTCCTTTACGCCGGAATCCGTCTTGTTGGTGCACCGATACCACCAGTTGTCCGGCTGCCGATAGAAGCTCTTAAAGCCCGGCGCCGCCGTACCCCACGGAAGCCCGAAGATGCTATGAACAATCCGGTCCACCTTCGCCTTGGCGTGCTCGTCCACGACCTGCTCCAGGAAGGCCTTGACCGCGTCAGCATCCAGCTTCCCGTTCCGACTGGCGGAGGTGAGCTGCAAGCCCCACATGCCGTTCGCGTCATAGCTGACGATCAGCTTGCAGTTGCTCGCGTCGTTATCCTGGCACGCTTGTTTCATCATCTACATCACCGTGCGTGATCGTGCCACAACGCGGAAACACACTGGTTCCCTCGCTTGCGCGTCGGGCTGGTGTGGCACGATCACACATTGTCATATCGAGTAACTATTTCACCCACAGCAGCCGATAGTTGAGCCGCGGAACGTCGAGCGTGAGGGAGGTACCGTTCACCGCGATGGACTCCTTCGTATAGGCGTCAACGACCTCGAGCGGGGCATCTGATTTAAGCTGATCCCAGGCGACGGTGAGCTTCGCGGTGCGTGCATCCCTGGCCGTGTTGTAGACGACCGCGAGCGCACCGCCCTTGGCCTTCCTGTAGGCGCTGGCCTTGATCTCGTCGGTCTGCCCTCCAATGAGCTTGGCGTTGTTCCAGTAGCCGAAGAACTCCACGTCCTCCATGCCGAACTCGTCCTGGACGGCATACAACTGCCGGGCCGCCCCGTAATTCGTTCCGGTGATCGGCCAGACGTAGATATCCAGAAGCAAACCAATACCGAGCATATGATGGGTCTTTTCGACGCTGACCGTGCCGACGCTGCCGTCTTCGCGGCGAACGGCCACGTCCTTGTCCTCGAGGATCGCTGCTCTTTGCCATGCGGGCAACCACCAGGCGATGCCGCCGAAATGCTGCGCCCGGAACTCCGCCCGCAGTTCGTCCAGCGGCAGCACCTGCAGGTAATCGTCCCTCAACTGTCCGAACCAGTTGCCCTCGCCAGGTATCGAGACATCGAGGAAGGAGAGGATGGGCGCACATGAGTTTTCGGAAGTGTGACCGACGATGAGCGAACCCGGATTCTCTTGGCGCAACATCGTGTACATCCGCTTCCACATCTCGCGGGTGGCCACAATCGGGAACCCGGTGGGATGCACCTTGCCGCCACGTTCGTATCCCAGGCCGTGTTCCAAATCGAGCGCCGGCTGACACAAGCCGGCAAAATCGACGTAGAGGCCGTCGTGCCCGTACTCCCTGATCAGTTCGCGGTGCTTCCAGACCATGAAGTCGATGTAAGACGGAACCGGGCGCACGGCGGCGTACTTGTACAATCCCTCGCCGAGGCTGGAGAAGCCCAGGGGGTTGTGCCACTGCCTCCAATAGAAGTCGCACTCGGGCATGCCGGGCGCCATGAACGCGAACATGCTGTAGGGAAGCACCTTGTTCCCGGACGGTTTTGTCTTCGCGCCGGTCGTAGACTCCTTTTCCAGCATGTCCGAGTCGCGCCACATCCCTGGGCCGCCGGCGTGCAGGTTCTTCACGTGATCGCGATACCAGCTCGGGTCCTTCACAACGGGAAACGCGAAATGCCTGTGCGCCTTGGCATGCGGCCAGGGATATGCGATCCATAGTTTCACGTCGCCCCGCCATGAGCGGTAGTCAGCAGCAGGACCTGCGAACGGAGAGGCGTCCCGCCATGTGCGCCAGTCCGCCGGCAGCGGCTTGGTGGGCGTGGCCTCCAGGACAAGCCGCAGCTTCCATGGCGCAGCGAGCGCGGTCCGCTTACTTACAAAACGGTAGATCACGGTGACGTCACCGTTGGGCTCGCGCACAATCGGAAAGGCGCCCTCGGCGCCTTCGATCAGCGAACCGTTGTGCTCGGTCGCACCGCAGAGGCCCAGGTCGTCCGTGCCGATCCACCAATACCCGCCGGCGCTAGCGATTGTGCCCTCGCCCTTGGGGAGAAACCCTCGCGTCCTCCCGCCTTTCGAGTAAAGCTGGGCGAATTCCTTGCGGATCGGTATGCGCAGCTCCATCAGCTCGACCGAAGCACCCCCGGACCCGGACCCGGACCCGCCCCCGGCCGGCGTGAGCGAAAACTCATGCAGCAGAAAACCGTCATACTCCGCCTGAGTGCGCCAACTCAGCTCGCCCAGCGTGCTGCGCGACGTCCCTTCCCAAACGGCCTCGGCCTTGGTTTGTTTCGTGACAAGACGCTTTCCCGGCGTCCAGCTTACGTCCGAGCCTTCGGCGACTACCCTGAAACTGATCGACCCCGCTAGCATCGAGGCGCCCTGCGTCTGCACCTTCGCCGGCAGCCCAAACGCGCCCAATGTGTACTGGCGCCCCCACACCCCTACTCGATCCCCCTCGACCTCGACCGCTGTCCACGGCGGCGGCGGTGTGTCGCTCACCCCGACCTTCTCTTTGAGCCACACAGGGGGCCCGGGAACAACGAACTTTGTGATGACCGAAGTGACGGGCGTGCCGTCCTTGGTTGTGAGGTCCGAAATGACTTTGTAGTCGCCTTGCGGCAAGTCGGTGTAGGGGATGACCGCCTGGCCGAACCGGCCTTTCGTCTGTGCAATCGGCGCGGGAGATGTTCCCGCCGGGGGCTCCAGGCGCGCCGTGCCCGCGAAATTGCCGCTGCGGTCGCCGGTGTCGATCTCGACCACCAGCGTGCGCTTGGCCGGATCCGGAACCACCTTGGCTCTGGGCTGCATGAAGTTCCCCGGGATGTCCATGCCCCGCTTACGCGTCAGGGCGTTTGCCGCCGCCCAGTCAACCTCCTCGCGCGTCAGCGCGCGGTCGTAAATGTAGACCTCGTCGATGAGCGTGTGGGCCCGGCGCGCCGGGATGCCGCCGAAATCGCCGATGAGGATGCTGCGCAGATTCTCCGGCTCCGGCAGCGGCCCCGAAGCCGCCGAACAGTCATGGGTCCACGCTTTCCCAGACGACTTGATGCCACCGATGTAGAACCCCAGATTCTGGCCCGGTTTCCACGTCATGGCGTACCAGCTCCACTTGCCTTTGAGTGGGTTGGACCCGTAGGCCCTGCTGGCAACTTGGCTCGTGGATCGAACCACAAATTCCCCCACACCGGGTGTCCTTAGGTAAAAGGATATTTGCCCCTCGCCAGTTGCGTCGATGAACCGGTGAATGTGGCCGTCGTCCTGATCCCAATCC
>CAZXDF010000385.1:0-3077 GCA_964639345.1 uncultured candidatus Brocadiaceae bacterium
GTCCTCGAAGTCCACTGTGACCTGACGCTCATCCAGCTCGGAGAAGACCTCCGTCATCTGCTGCATGACCCGCTCGTAACTCAGGTTCAGCCGGTAGCTCTGTGCGGTCAGGTCCTCGCCGACGATCCACACCTGGCCCAATCCCTTGCTCTGGGCCGTGCCGCGCAGGTCATCCTCAGGCACGGGCTTGGGCAGCGATACGCCGGTCGCGACGCTCACGGACCAACCGTCAAAGACGGCGGGGAGCAAATCCAACTCGCCCGCGGTCAAGTTCTTGAACTGCTCCAGCGCCTCGCGCGGGCCATTCAGCGTGAACGTTTCGGCCGGCTCGCGCGGGACCTGGACCGTGATCTTGGGGAAGAACGTCGCCACCCCCACGGCGAGCACCTCGCCGCTTATGGGCTTGGAGGTCGAAAGCTCCATCGAAGCATCGGCGCCGGGTTCTTCTTGCCCAGAGGCGGTTGCACCGCCCGCCGCTTGCCCAAAGGCGGTTGCACCGCCCGCCGTGATCTCGCCCAGGGTCACCGCCTCCTTGTAGCGCGTCATCCCGCCCCATTGCAGGACGCTCAGCATGTCCGCCCAGACCTTCCGCGCCTGGGCCAGCACGGGCGCCTGCGCCAGCCGGAGGGTGAAGCGCTGTCCCTGTTCGCCCCCCGTGGCGAAGACCTCCGCGATGTGGTCGATCCCGAACGGGTCGCCCCCCTCGCCGGCGAGCGCCCTGCGAAGCGTCATCTCGTCGACGGGCGCGTTCAGTTCCACTATAAGGCCGCGGCCGTCGCTGGTCGGCTTGACGGCCTTCTCCCCGGCCAGACCCGCGGCAGTCAGGCGTTCCTGCACCCTGAGCTCGAGCGTGCGTCTTACATCCTCCGACCCGACGCGCTTGATGCGGACGTGGAAGTCCGTCGGGTGCAAGGAGGGCGACCCGCCCTCATCTCCGCCCTGCGACCCGAGGGCCTGGACCTCCGCACCGGGGAAGCCGCTTTCGGCAAGGACCGCGCGCACCTGAGCAGTGGAGGGCGCCTTGCGCAGCGACAGGCGCATCAGAATGCCGCCCTTAAAGTCGATGTCGTAGATCTCCGAGCCGCGCATGCCGAAGGCCACAAGACCTACCACGATCACGACGGCGGAGGCCACGTAGGCCCTCACCCGCCAGCGCGAGTAGGCGAGCTTCGGCTGGCCCAGGATCGAGAACATCTTGAAATGCCGGAGCCATCCCCCGGCAAGCATCGTCTCCAGGGCGAGCCGGGTCACAAAGAGGGCCGTGAACATGCTCAGCACGATCCCGGCCGAAAGCGTGACGGCAAAGCCTTTCACCGGCCCCGTGCCGACCAGGTAGAGGATGACGGCCGTCAGGAGCGTGGTCACGTTGGCGTCGATGATCGTCGTGTAGGCGCGGTCGTAGCCGTTGCGCAGGGCCACGTGAATGGGTTTGCCGCCGGCGGACTCCTCGCGGATGCGCTCGAAGATCAGCACGTTCGCGTCCACGGCCATGCCGATGGTCAGCAACACGCCCGCCACGCCCGGCAGGGTCAGGGCCGCCCCGAGCAGGCCCATCACGCCCGTCAGCAGCACCAGGTTGAGGATCAGCGCCCCATCGGCCACCATGCCGCAGGAGAGATAGTAGACACCGATGAATGCCAGCACCAGGAACCCTGCGATTGCGATGGAACGCAGGCCCCGCGAGATCGAATCGCGGCCCAGTTGCGGGCCGACGGTGCTCTCCTGAAGCAGCTCCAGGTCCACCGCGAGGCTGCCGGCGTGGAGAATGGTCACCAGGTCGTCGACCTCTTCCTTGCTGAACCCGCCCTCCCTCTCGATGATGCCGCTGCCGGCGATGCGCTCCCTGATGACGGGGGCGCTCTGGAGCTTTCCGTCAAGGATGATGGCCAGCAGCCATCCCTTGTTCCGGTCGGTTATGGTGGCGAACGTCTTCCTGCCTTCCCGATTGAACTTGAAGCCCACGGCCGGCCGGCCGAGCTTGTCCGGCGTCCGGCTCACCTCGGCCAGCAGGCGGCCCGTGATGGCGGCCTCGCCCGCCCTGACCAGGAGCAGACGCGCCTCCTCGGCCTTCTCGTCCTCGCCTCCACCCTTCCCCACCGGCAGCATCATGCGGTCGTAACCCGGCACGGGTTTGCCGGCCCAGGCTTGCTTGTATTCCTCGGCGTAGCTCTGTTGGCCACCGGGCACGGGGGGCGGCATGGCGAGCCTGAACTCCAGCAGTCCCATGCGCACCAGGCGCGCCTTGAGCCGCTCGACCTCCGCCCGGCTGGCCTTCGGGACCTGGATGAGGATTCTGTTCGCACCCATCTTCTGGATGCTGAACTCTTTGATGTGCTGGGGGTCTATTCTACGGCGGAGGGTTCGGATCGTGTCCTTGCTTATGTCCTCCAGCGTCTGTTTGTCCTCGACTTCGTCCCCGGAGGACTCGCGCTCCTGCGGCTTCATCTCGTAGAGCAGCTCTGAGCCGCTGGACAGGTCCCGCCCGAGCTTTATGCGGGCCGCCACGTAGGTGGTGACGACCTCCACGACCGTGCCGTCCTCGCGCCGCTCCCGCACCTCCACTTCCTCGCTGCGTTCGCCCAGCGCCAGGGGCAGAAGCCGCTTGAAGACCCGCTTGCGTCGTATCTCGTACTCTTCTCCCTCGGCCACGTCGTGGGCCAGCGCCTCCTCCGGCGTCTCGGCCACCTTCTTTACGAGCTCAAATTTCTCTGCCGTTTCGTCGGAGACCTCGTACATCCCGCCCACGGCCACGCCGTGTTCGAGAGCCTCCTCCTGCGTCGCTGCCGGCCTCTTGACGACCTGCACCTGCTTCACGGCCACGCGCATGGGCGGATAGGCGGAGTACAGCGCCAGGACAATCAACGCGCCGACAAAGACCCATTTCCACGCTCGGCTTGACATGCTTCAGGCTCTCTCCCCGCCATGGTAGGTGTTTGGATCCGACATTTCCCATTTACCAGTTTCGGTCAGGCTTTCCTGCCGATTGTTCGTAGTGTACGGGGCTCCATGTGTGTTGTCAAACCTTGAAGACGGCCTTTTCCTGCGACGCATGGTCATCTCAGCATCCTTGTGGGGCG
>CAZXDF010000386.1:0-8682 GCA_964639345.1 uncultured candidatus Brocadiaceae bacterium
GACTCGGCCGTCATGGCCAGCGACCCCTCGAGGGCGCCCGGCACCAGGGCAGTCTCGCCGGGGGCCAGGTGACTTTCAGCCCCATCGGCTTCGAGGCGCACGGAACCCCGAGTGCAGTGCAGCACGCGGTAGCTCCCGTAGAGCGGTTTCAGTGCCGTCCGCGCGCCGGCCGGCAGCGTGAGGCGGCTCTTCGCGAAGTGTCGGCACGCGATCATGAACTCGAGCCCGGCGCCGCCCTCCAGGGCCACCGCCACGGGCCTGACCAGCCGTGCGCCGGCCTCGGCCTTCGTGAGCCGCATGCCCAGGTCCGGATACTCGCCGGGGCGGCGTCCGAAGTCCGAGATGCGCACCGTCGGATTCGCGGAGAGGTCCTGGTCGATTTCAAGCTCCCCACGCACCGCCGCCGCCACGGTCTCGTCGCACGGGTGAACCTGGACGCTCAGTAGGCTGTCCTGGACCATGAGGATCTTCGAGAGCGTCGGCAGCGGGCAGTCGCCGTAACCCTGCTGGATCTCGTCGATGATGAGGCGGCTCTCCGGGCCGATGGCGAACATCGTGTGCAGCGTGCCGCACGGCACCAGGAACGCCTCGCCGCCCTGGAGCGGCTCGATGGTTCCGAACAGATCGCGCACCTCGGCGGGCCAGTTCTCGATGTCGGCCCCAACCTCGCCGCTTTCAAGGAGCGCGCGAATCCTCTCCTTCTGCTCCGCCGTGCGCGGGCCGGCGACGACGCCCGTGCGGCCGGCGACCTCGCGAACGTACCACGCCTCGGTCTTGCCCCGATACGGATTCTCCTTCATGGCGGCCAGCGGGCGCGACCCGATCAGCGCCTCAAGCGCTGCATCGCCCTGCGCGGCGGCTTCCTGGAGGACTTCGGACAGCGTCTTGCCGAGGCGGGGTTCGACGACGGTGTTGGAGCGGTTGCCCGGCCCGGTCTGGGCCGAGGCGAGCCAGAGTTCGCCCACGCCGACCGTGATCGAGCTGCATGCCAGCACGCCCTCGTGCCGGAGTCCCCACGGTTTGAGCACGGCTTCCGGCGCCAGCTTCAGGATGTCCATGTCCTCGTGTGCTCCCCTGCTTACTGCTCACTGGCCACTGGCGGCTGCCCACTGGTGGGTGCTCACTCTTCTACCGTGACTGCCGGCGGGTATATCCAGTCGAGGTACTTTCCGCGCACGCCGCCCTCCGAGGCGCCGCCCGCGTGGATGTAGAGGCGGTAGCGGAAGGCAAGCTCGCCGCCTGCCGGGAGCGCGAAAGAGCCGTCGGCCACCTCGGGCGCAAGGAAATGCGACAGCCCGAACGGGTTGGCCGTCATCAGGCCGTAGTCCCGCACGTGCCAGTAGGTGGGGTAGCGGAAGTTCTTCGGGCCGTCGAAGATCGCGATGCCCACGGTGTGGTCGCCAACGGGCCCCGAGTAGTCGCACCAGCTCGCCCGCTTGCCCCATGTCTCGGCTTCGCCCGTGCCGCCGAAGGAGTTCTCGATCCTGCCGGCGGCGGCGGCTTTCATGCTCGTGGCCACGCGCACCGCGCAGATGCCGCCCTCCTTGGTGTCGCCCAGGCGCACCTCCCCCTCGGTGGCGAGGAGGGCGACCTCGAAGTCGATCAGGCCCATGCCGGCGGGCATGTTGTAGAAGCGCAGCGTCACGCGGTCCTCCATCAGCTTTCCGCCGTCGGCGTCCTCCCAGTCGTTGCGGGACTTGATCCAGCCGAAGACCGGGCCGCCGCCCCAACTCTCGAACTCGCGGTGCCGCACGCAGCCGTGGCCCTCCTCTTCGCCCCAGACGTCCACGCCGTTCACGTCACCCCAGGCCCAGTAGAGCGAGCGGTGGTGCTTGTGGTCCGTATCGTCCCCTGCCACGTCCTCGAAGGGGAAGCTGCGGGTCACGCCCCCGTCGTAGGGGCCGATGAGGGGGTAGAGGGAGGGCCGGGCGTCGGAGGGGCTGTAGCGATAGGTCGTCAGACGGGCGCCGCCGACCGTGACGGCGATGCGATCGCCCTCCTGCCGGCTCAGTTCGACGCCCAGACCGCCGACGGGTGGCGCGCCGTCGGTGAGCACGTAGTCGAGGCCCTGGCCCGCCGCGATGGACTCGACCACCCAATGCAGCCGGCATCCCACCCCCGCCTTCTCAACCCGGCAAGGCACCGCCGCCGCGCGCCGGCAGTCGACGAGGGACATGGCGGTGGCGCGTTCGGCGGGGATGTCGATCTCCGCGCTCACCGGGCAGAACGCGCTGGCGCGCCGGCCGGACTTGACGCCGATCTTCACTTCGTTCACTGCATCCCCTTCCTCCGCCGGACCGGCATGGCCTCTACTCGCTGCCTTCCTCCTGCCGGAGCTCGGTTTCAAGCATCTCGATGACGGCGCCGAACCTCTTCTTGTTCTTCTCGTTCAGGGCGATCAGGTTCTCGTGGAGCTTCTTGATCTTGGTGATGCGCGCGCGTTCCGTCTTGGGCCAATGGATCGTGCCGGCGCGCGCGAGCCGAAGCCCTTCCGGAAGCGCCACCTCCTCTTCAACGAGGGCGACGGCGGGCAGAAGTCCGATGAATGTGAGTTCCTGTCGCGTCCTGTCGTTGGAGTTAATGATGGCGACGGCCTTCCCTCGGGGGCGGGTGCGCGAGATGGCGGCGCCGGCTATCACGCCCATGAACGTGCTGTCCATGCCGCAGCATTCCTTCAGGTCGAACGTCACGCTGGTGCATCCCTGCTGGAACATGGCCACCAGGATGTCGGGCAGCCCCAGGCTGTTGGCCTGCGTGGCGTAGCCGCTGGCGCGCACGTAGATCGTCTTGCCAAGAATGGCTACTTCTATCTTGCCCTGTTCCTTCATGCTCCCTTTCCCCGGAGCAGGCGCGCCTGCCTTGGCCCGCCCGCCTGCTTTCGCCCGTTCCCGGCCGCCGACCGGAAGGCGCCTGCGGCGATGTCCCGCTCGAGCCGGTTCAGGAACTCGTGCAGGCGGGGCCTCACTGGCCCGGCCTTGAGTTCATCAAGTCTCCCGAAGACGTGGCCGAATATCCTCTCGTTCGCCGCGCACAGGTAGGGCTTCTCGTCGGGCCCCAGCCCGAGCTTGGCCCTGTGACGATAGCATCCGGCGTGGCAGAACGCAAGCCACTCGCACCCGCGGCAGGCAGAAGGGACGTGTTCGGCCCGCCGCACGAACTCCCGCCACGCGCCGCCGCCCAGCATCTGCTGGAGCGTGCGCTCCAGGACGTTGCCCATGCGATAGCGCTCCTGGACGAAGAAGTCGCACGGGTAGACGTCCCCGTTCCATTCGACGGTGAGGAGGTTCGAGCAGTCCCGGCGGTACTCACAGTACTCCGGGACGAGCCCGAAGTAGAGGTGCAGCCAATTGTCGATGTGGCGCACGTAGTAGCCGGGGTCATCCCCCGCCACCCACGCATCGAACAGGCGGGTCATGAACTCCCCATATTGCCCGCAGGTGATCGAGCGCTCGCTGAGCCCTCCGCCCTCGGCCGGTTCGGTGCAGGGGATGACCTGGCAGAAGCGGATGTCGTTCTCGACCATGAAACGCATCACCGCCTCGGGATGATCCACGTTGGCGGTGCTGATGACGACCAGGACGTTGAACTCGACCCCGTGCGTGCGCAGAAGTTCAAGCGCCCTCATGCTCGCATCATGGGCCGGCTGGCCGCCGGGGAACCTGCGGTGCGTGTTGAGCTCGGGAGGGCCGTCGATGCTGACGCCGACGAGGAACCGGTTTCGCGCGAGGAACTCGCACCACTCCTCGTCCAGCGCCACCCCGTTGGTTTGGAGGCTGTTGGCCCAGCAATCGCCCCGGGGCGCGTGCCGGCCTTCGATCTCCAGCGCCCTTCGGAAGAAATCCAGCCCCATGAGAGTCGGCTCGCCCCCTTGCCAGGCGATCTTCGTCTGCGCGGGCGCCAGTGCCCTGTACTGCCGGCAGATCGCCTCGACCACTTCAAGGGACATCCGCGGCGGGGCGGCCCCGCCGTAGATCGCCTCCACCGGCCGGTAGTAGCAATACTCGCACGCCATATTGCAGTCGTAGGAGGCCGGTTTAACCAGGATGCCGAGGTGGGGTTTCTTCATCGCGGACCCCGTCCGGGAGGTAACGCGGGCGACAGCAAGAGCGCCACAGAGCGCGCCGGGCTCACCGTGGAAGACGGCAAAGGGATTCCATGCGGCGGCGCGTTCAGCCCGCTGGCCCGAGCCTGTCGCGCAGCAGCCTGATCTTGTCGCGCAGCCGCGCCGCCATCTGGAAGTCTTCCTTCTTGATGGCGACCTGCTGCTCGGCCTCCAGGCTGTGGAGCTGCTCGTAATCGGTCAGGGGGATGTTGTAGCGCTCCCGCAGGCTTCGGCGCATCTCCACCAGTCTCTGGTGCTGGGGATTGCCGGCAACCTCTTCAATGTTGCTGTGTTCGCTGAAATAGTCCCTGATCTCCGCCATGCCGCGGTTGAGCGCATGGACCGCTTCCTCCCAGCGTTCGCGCCGGCCCTCCAGGAGAGACTCGGCCTTGGCCCTGTCGCTGATGAGCTGGGGACGGTAGCGGTCGCACTCCAGGGCGACTGCCACGTCGTCGGCATACTGCCTCACGGTCGCCAGCACGTCCAGCGCGTGAGTGGAATCGCGGCGCGCATGTTCGTAGTCCCCTATCCGCAGCAGCGCCGCCAGCCTGCGCGAGTAGTCCACCAGTTCCTCTTCCAACTCGTCCAGCAGGTTCTGACCCAGGCGGAAAGGCGATTCGTCACTCCCCCCCCCGTGGCCGGCGACCAGGAACCGCGCATACGCCAGCACGCTCTCGTACCCGTAAGGCCTGGACCCGTCCGGCCGGCCCTCCAGCGCCCATTGGATTACGCCGTCGCGCAACCGCAACTGGAGCTTGAGCTGCCCGTCCATGCCCACGATCTTACGGATGTTGTTGGCCTCCTCTTTCTCGTCGAAGGGCCAATCGTCGAGGATGATGGCCAGGTCCACGGGCATACATTCTCCTGCTCTCTTGCTATTGCCGGGCAGCCTATTCTTCGGCCCCGCCGGTGGCCTCCACGTATCGCATCCGCAGATCATGCAGCAGGGCGTTGAGGTAGCCTTGCTCGTCGGAGGTGAGGTTGCCTTCGGTCTTATCACGGAGCATGTCGATCGTGTCGATCAGGAAGCTCGCCTCCGGCAGGGCCTTGCACTTTTCCTTCGTGACGGGGTGCTCGACCTCGCCCAGGGCCATGAGCGTCTGAGTGTAGAGGCCGGCCAGGAAGGTCCGGAAGTCCGGCTCCGGCAGCCTGCGCGGCTGTGGCTCGTCCGCCTCGGCGGCCTCGTCCGTCTCGGCGCCGGCCTCCGGCTGCTCCGAGGGCTCCTGTGCGGGCTCGCCCTCGGGCCGCGCCGGCTCTTCCTTCTGCTCGCGGAGCCTCTCGCGTTCTTCGGCGACGGTCTTCTTCCAGTCCTCGTCGGCGCGAGGGCTGTCTTCCTGGGGAGCTTCTTCCTGCCGGTCTTGGCCTTCGCTCACGGGGCCCTCCGCCAAAGCGAGCATCCGGGGCGCTGCCGGGGTCATTGCCCGAAAGGCACCCCATATAGTGAACCGTTTTTCGGCGGATTTTTCAAGCGAATTTCCAGCCCGGTGCCCGCACGGGCGCCGGTTGCTTGATCGGCGGGGCGGCAGGGGGTAGAATCCCCGGTCTGCTGAGCCGACCATCGCTATCGGTAAGGGCCGATGACCATGTCAGATCCCGAACTGGGCACGGAGCCGAGCGAACAGCGGCGTGCCGTGACGATCCGCAGCATCATCCTCGGCGCGCTGATGTGCGTGGTGATGGCCTGCGCCATATCCTACTTCGACGTCATCAAGGGCACCTCCGAGCTGGGCGGCTGCCACTTTCCCCCGGCGCCGATTTTCCTTTTCGTTCTGCTCGTGCTCGTGCTGAACCTCCCGGTCAAGGCCATGGGTGTGATGGGGAACGTGATCTCCGGGGGGATCGTCGGCTTCGGCGGCGCCCTGCTGTGGACCCATTACCACGGGGACCCGGGCTGGCTGCTCAAGGGGTTGCTGTGGGGCGGGGTGGCTGCGATCGGCCTGTCCATCATCCTGGCCCTGCTGATCGGCCGCAGGTCGCTCAATGCCCGCGAACTGATCCTCATCTTCAGCATGATGCTCATCTCCAGCGGCATCACGAGCTTCGGCTTCATCGGCACGGTCCTGCCCATGATGAACGGCTGGCAGTACCTGGCCACCCCCGACGCCGTGTGGGTGGACGCCTTCCAGTACATTCCAGACTGGATGGTGGTCGGCGACCCGGTGGAGATGCTGAAGGCCGTGAACCGGAACCTGGACTTCGAGCAGGTCGGGCAGGCCCACTTCCTGACCACCAAGTGGTTCTACGAAGGCATTCCGGAGGGCCAGAGCATCCCGTGGAGGCCGTGGGTCAAGCCCGTGCTCGCCTGGAGTCTTTTTGCCGCCCTGCTGTACGGGCTCATGTTCTGCCTCGTCTCCATCCTGCGCAAGCAGTGGGTGGAGAGGGAGAAGCTCCTGTTCCCGCTGATGCAGCTCCCGGTGGAGATGGCAAAGAGCGAGGAGGAGCCGGGCGTGATCAGCCCGCTGCTGAAGAATCGGTTTCTTATCGCGGGTTTTCTCGTGCCTTTCCTCGTCCACAGCGCAACCCAGTTGAAGCATTACTACGTCTCGCCGGTCGGCTACAACCAGAACCCCCTCCGCCAGAGGCTCAACCCGTTCGCCGGCACCGCTCTGGAGCCGTTCGGCAGTGTTTGGCCGCTTGTCTTCTTCTCCGTCTTCGGGTTCTGCTACCTGCTCAGCACCGAGATCAGCCTGTCGGTGTGGCTCTTCTGGGTAATCAACCGGGTCCAGAGGCTGGTCCTGGACTGGATCGGCACGCCGGGGATAATGGATCAGCCGAATACTCCGGGCGCGGCGCAGTTCAACGGCGCGCTGATCGTGTTCGTGCTCTTCGGCCTCTATGCGGCCCGCAGGCACCTGTGGGACGTCTTCCGGAAGGCCGTGTTCGGTGATAAGAGCGTCGACGACAGCGGGGAACTGATCGGCTACCGGGCCTCGTTCTTCGGCCTCATCATCACTCTGACGGGCCTGGTGGCCTGGTGCGGTTTCATGGGCATGAAGGTGTGGGTGGCCTGGTTCGTCTTCTTCTTCTTCGTCATCACCATTATCGGCATTACGCGCGCCGTGGCCGAGTGCGGGTTGCTCATCGTCAAGATCGAGAGCGCCCAGCCCCAGAACTACATCCGCGCCCTCCTGGGCACGAGGTTCATCGATCCTGTCAGTTTCACCGTCCTGGGCTTCGTCCGCTACGTGTCCATGTTCGACCTGAAGACGCTGTTCATGCCCGCGCTGATGCAGGGCTGCAAGGGGCGTGACACCGTCGGCGACCGGTCCAAGAAGACGCTGGTGGCCTTCGTTCTCGCCGTGGTCATCGTGATCCTGGTGAGCGGCACGCTCACGGTGAGGGCGTGCTATTCCGGCGGGGCCAGCAATGCTTACAACTGGTTCTATACCGCCGGGCCTACCGGCCATGGGTTGACGCCGATGATGCAGTGGATCAACGAGCGGAGGGGGCCGGACTACACGGCCGTGGCCTATATGATCGGTGGGGCGGCCGTATCGGGGTTCCTGATTTTCATGCGGCGCGGCTTCGCGTGGTGGCCGCTGCATCCGCTGGGCTACATCATGAGCCAGGGCTACTTCGAGAGCACCCGCGTGGCGTTCTCGTTCTTCATCGGCTGGATGGTCAAGGTTGCCGTGCTGAAGTTCGGGGGCGGCGGCCTGTTCAAGCGTCTGCGCCCGTTCTTCCTCGGGCTCATACTCGGGGAGTTCGGCACGGCCGGCATCTGGATCGTTTTCGGCTTCATCAAGGGCGAGTACGGGCCCTGGGTCTTCCCGGGCTGAGCCGGGGAGCCCGGGCGAGCTCCAAGGGCCATTGGCCGGGCCGCGCGCCGAGACTCACTGCTCTTCCGGCCGTCGCCGCCTGATCTTCAGGCTCGGTCTCTCCTGCGTGACCTTGCTGTAGGGCTCCACGCTGTGGCTGAGAAAGGCATTGCCCCCGATCACTGAGCCCTTCCCTATCACAACGTCCCCCAGGATGCTCGCGTTTGAGTAGATGACCACGTCGTCCTCGATGGTCGGGTGGCGCTTGAAGCCCCGCTTGAGCGTGCCGTTCGGCTCGGTCGGAAAGCTCAACGCGCCGAGCGTGACGCCCTGGTACATCTTCACCTTGTCGCCGATCACCGTCGTCTCCCCCACCACCACGCCCGTGCCGTGGTCGATGAAGAAGCTCCGCCCAATCGTCGCCCCGGGGTGGATGTCAATCCCCGAGATCCGATGGGCGTGCTCGGCCATCATCCGCGGCAGCAGGGGCACGCCCTGCAGGTGCAGCTCGTGCGCCAGGCGGTGGATGAGCAACGCGTGGAAACCGGGGTAGCACATGATGATCTCGTCGTTGCCCGTGGCCGCCGGATCGCCCAGGTAGGCCGCCCGCACGTCCAGGTCCAGCGCCTCGCTGAGGGCCGGCAGCTTCTGAAGCAACGCCAGGGCGTGGTGGTGCGCCTCCCGGGCGCACGACTCACGGGCCTCCTTCGTGATGTCCCTGCGCGACCACAGGAGGCACTTGGCGCTCTCGGCGCACAGGTACTCGAAGGCCGTGTTGGTCATCTCGCCCAGGTGGTAGTTCAGGTTCGAGCGGTCCATGGC
>CAZXDF010000387.1:0-3063 GCA_964639345.1 uncultured candidatus Brocadiaceae bacterium
GCGCGGGTATATGTCCACGTACACCTTGGTTTTCGTGCCGCGGGCAAGGTCGGCGATCTGGCGGATACCGGGTTTCAACTCGCTGCCGTCGTGCTCTCCGTAGCGGTGCGCGTGGAACACCAGGTAGTCCACCAGGCCCTCGGCGATCCATGTCTCGACATCCAGTGCGTTGAACATGAATTCGTGAATAAAGGACTCGATGCCGCCGGCCGGTATGTTGGGGGGTGAGTTGCCTACCGGAACAAGGTAGGAGGTTGGGATGTGGCGGCCCTGTGCTCGGCCGACCTCGTCGAGCATGGCCCGGACCTCACGAAGGAACTGGGTCACGAACCCGGCCCGGATCTGCATGACGCGCGGATCACCGGGCGGCAGCTCGCACATGTCCTCACCGTACGCTTCGTGGAAAGCCCGGCAAACGGGCTCCTCGTAGTATACAAAGGGGTAGCTGCGGCTGAAAAGAGCGTTAACGCCGTCGGCCCGGTAGTCCTCGACCCATTCCCGCATGAGGCGCACGTAGAACTCGCGGACCCCTTCGTAGGCGAAGGACAGGTGCCGCGTCGGCTTGCCGTCAGGGTAGACGGCCATCCATTCCGGGTGGTCCGCCATCAGTTTGCCACCGTTGTCGCGCTTGCCGTGCCAGAGCGGCATGTTGACGCCCGTGAAGCGTACCTGGGGAAAGAGTTGGACGCCGCACTGATGGGCGGCCTTAATCGCCTCGGCCAGGGGATCCACGCCCCTTTCCACAATTGCCCGCAGGCTGTACCCGTGCCCATAGAAGCCTGTCGGCCGTATGAACTGTCCCACCTTGGACGGATAGATCGTGTTGGACCCGCGCGCCATTGCGTGCAATGCAATTCCGAAATCCGAATCGCGCAGGCATGCGAACCCGTCCTGAAAATCCTGTCCATCGTTCGTTTCCCAGAGAGGGGTGTTACCGCCGTCGAAGTTGGCGATGAGGCGGCGCGTCTCCGGGGTCGGCTGCTCGGATCGCCATTCGGCCATATCGGCCTCGTCCATGGCGGTCAAGCGCACGTAGGCCAGGTTGCTTTCGCACCGGTAGTCCGCCATCCCGACTCCCTGGTAGAGTTCGTCGGCACCCAGGTGGGCGCGCGGCCCCTTCAGGGGGCGGCGAATCACCAGGTCCTGCCCGCTTAGATCTGCACACTTCCAGAACACTTCGCAGATATCCAGGGCGGTGAAGGTCTTTTCGGGGTAATGGCCATCCTTGGCGGCCCAGGTCGTCTCTGCCCTGAATCGGCTGTAATCGTCGTCACCCGTCAGCTTTGCGTGCAGCAGGCGTTCCTTGACACACGCGTTGTCCGCCCCGTAGTACAGGCCCAGCCGGATCGCATACCAGCCGTCGGCATCCAGCTTCAACGTGACCGGTGGAGCTCCTCCCGCGGGCTTGCTGAAGAGCATCGTGCCGCCGCCGCGGTCGATCTCGTAGTCCACGGCGACCCACTTGCCATCTTCCAGTTCCCTAGAGATGGCCTCCACCGGCTCGAACCGGCTCATGTCCATCAACCAGATGTCCTTCTTGCTCATCGATGTCTCTCCCATAAGTCGGGGCACGCCGATCACGGTTCGGTATTACGTCCGGGACGAGGTTGGTAGATCAGGTCCTCCACATCATACCGGCTCGCCGCCTGCCGAAGCAGGCGCAGGTGCCCGCGCAACGCGCCCACCTTGCGCAGCCCGTGAGCATCGGTGCCAAACGAAATCTTCACCGCCCCGATCGATGCACTCCGCAATGAAAGCCGTGTCCGGTAGCGGGAGGTGAAGGTTGATTTCCGCGGCGGTGTTCGTCCGCGCCAGGACGTCAGCGAGGCGGGGATAAATCTCCCTTGGCACGCTCGCCATGCTCCGCGCCGGGAGCCGGAGTGGATGGGCCAGGATATCCACCCCCTCGGCGAGGATTCGGTCGTTGGCCCGCAGGAAAGCCGCGGCCAGCTCACCAGCGCTCATGCCGGCGTGGTCCTCGGGAAGCCAGTGCACCGATCCTACGACAACGTCGAAGTCGCCGCGGTGCTCGTCGAGCAGCGTCAGCCGCCCGAGCGCGTCCAGGTTCCACCTCGAGCCCGAGGCGGACGTAGCTGCTTCTCAGCCGCCGCATGGCCTCCAGGAACGAGTCCATCCGTGCGTGCCGGCCCGCCCGCCACACGTCCGGCTCATGAATGTGACGGGCGTTCATGAACTCCTCCCTGCTGCAATAAAGCTGCGGCGCGTGTTCGGTCAGGAACAGGCCGGCGAGTCCGACCAGCCGGCTACGGCGAACGACACCCTCTGCAGTGAAATCCTCCTCGGCGCCATAGGCGAACTCCGTGTGGCGGTGGTAATCGACCAGCGGCGGCGAATCGTCCAGCAACAGCCGGTGCTCCTCCACCTCCACTTCCCGGCCGGTCAACGTCACCAGCAGGTATCGGAATGGGGACTCGCCCAGGGACGGGCACGTCACGTACCAGACCCCGCCCGGTTTCTCGGCCGGATGCCCGTCGTGGTCGTGACCGCTGATGGAAAGCAGAACCTTTGCTGCAGCGTAATCCCGTACAATCTGGTCATAGTTGGTCACCATATACGGACAAACTTCTTCGCTGATGACCGGGTGAAGGAGATAGTGCTGGAGACTCACGATCGGCCCGCCTTCCGTCTCGGCCAGGTGTCGCAGCAGCAGTCTGTCTTCTTCGCTTCGCACGCACCGGGAGTGATCATCCCATGTGTCGGCAAAACTCACAAATCTGAACCCGCCAAGCTCCCTGAGGCCCGGGCGGCTACCGAAGACAGAAAACAACTTGTCAGTCCTGGCGTCGTGGTTACCCGGGACAAGAAGTAGCGGCGTTCCCGGTGCTGAGCGGTCTATCTCTTGCTTTTGTCTTTGCCAAGCCTTGATTTCCCATGACGTCCCCCCGTCGAAAGTCAAGTCCCCGAGTAAGGCAATACAATCGAAGCCCCCGAGGCTTTTGGCGTCGTCAATAGCCCGACGGATCAGCTCCGACCCCAACCAGCATTGAATATTCCGCTTGCCTTGCACCTCCGGCCCAATCGGGTCATAGTGCAGGTCTGAGA
>CAZXDF010000388.1:0-3130 GCA_964639345.1 uncultured candidatus Brocadiaceae bacterium
CGCAGCTTCACCACTACCTGCTCTGCACTATGCCGTTTCTTCATCTGAGAATCCTTTCCGGACTATTGCCGTATGGATCCTCTCACAACTCCTGGATCAATTCTCGGGGAAGGGGTCAGAAGCGCAGTTCATCGCCATCCGCCGCAGAAACAGCCGACTGCTCCGTGCTTGCCGATCGCGAGGACAAATCGACGAACGGCAACCTGGACTCCCCGTAGCTGACCACCCCCGCTACGACGCCCAGGCCAGCCCCGGCAAGAGCCACGCAAAGCAACGCATTCCTGGCCGTGCGCCAGACGCCGGACCCCGAGAATACCTGCTCCTCAGTCATGGACCAGCCTCCTCGTCATACTTCCGGATCGACATTTCCGGCAGCAACAGCCGGCCTCGACACTCGCCGTATCCGCGCCGCACGCGCCGCACAACGTCCGATGAGTCCCGTCTTTCGCTGCCCTTCGGCGAAGCCGGCAAGCGCGTCGCGTGAAGTTGCATCCCGACCCCTGAGGTCCACAGAAACACCGCGATGTTGCCGATACCTAAGCGTACGCCGAATCCGCCGACCTGTCAAGCAGGACCCGGCTCGGATGGCGAGCGCCGGCGTCGAGGTGTCAGGCGGTCGAGCTCAGCGCCTTCAGGTTGGCGGCCACCGTCCGGTCAATGTCCTGCGGGGTGTGTGCGGCGCTGATGAAGAAACTTTCGAACTGGGACGGGGGCAGGTAGACGCCCTCCGCCAGCATGGCGCGGAAGTAGGCGGCGAACCGGTCCTTGTCGCACGAGTCGGCGTCGCCGTAGTTCAGCACGGGGCGCTCGCCGAAGAATAGACAGGCCATGGAGCCAACTCGCTGGAAGCGGTACGGCAGGCCGAGCCGTGACAGGTTGGCCCGGAATCCATTCTCCAACGCGCTCCCGAGCGCCTCGAGCTTCTCGTAGAGGCCGGCGTCAGGCGCCCTGAGCGTGGTCAGGCCCGCGGCGACCGCTATGGGATTCCCGGAGAGCGTGCCCGCCTGATAGACCGGTCCCAACGGGGCCAGTTGCTCCATGATTTCCCTGCGACCCCCGACGGCGCCGATGGGCAGGCCGCCGCCGATGACCTTGCCGAGGGTCGTCAGGTCGGGCCGGATTCCGAAGAGCCTCTGCGCACCGCCCGGTCCGACGCGGAAGCCCGTCAAGGAAGCCCGGCTCTGGCGGTATCACGCCCGAGTTCCCGCAGACCGGCTCGACGATGACGGCCGCGATTTCCGGCCCGCAGGCCGCGAAGATGGCCTCGACGGCGGCCAGGTCATTGTAGTCCGCCGT
This sequence comes from uncultured candidatus Brocadiaceae bacterium, assembly GCA_964639345.1. Classification (GTDB taxonomy): domain Bacteria; phylum Planctomycetota; class Brocadiia; order SM23-32; family SM23-32; genus CAZHPE01. The sequence continues at coordinate 1,297 of CAZXDF010000388.1, forward strand.
GAGGGTGTCGCCGGCGACGTTCGGCGGGACGCCGGGGCTGGTGGGCGTGCCGAGCGTGGCCGCCCCCGACCCGGCCTTCACCAGGAACGCGTCCGCGTGCCCGTGGTAGCATCCGGCGAACTTGATGAGCTTTGCGCGGCCCGTAAACGCCCTGGCCAGGCGCAGGGCCGTCATGGTGGCCTCGGTGCCGGAGTTGACCAGCCGCGCCATCTGCACGGACGGGATGCGCTCAGCGATCAACTCCGCAAGCTCCACCTCGGCGCCCGTCGGCGCGCCGAAGCTCGTGCCGCCCCGCGCCGCGTTGCAGACGGCCTCGACCACGCCCGGATGCGCGTGACCAAGGATGAGCGGGCCCCAGGAGCCGACGTAGTCGATGTATTCATTGCCTTCCACATCCCAGATGCGCGCCCCGCCGGCCCTGGCGATGAAGGGCGGCCTCCCGCCCACCGGGCCGAAGGCGCGCACGGGTGAGTTGACGCCGCCCGGGATGACCTTCAGGGCGGCGGCGAGCCATTCAGCGCTTGATCGGTCTGTCACGCACGTGCTCCTCATTCGGGACGGGATGGGGCGCGGACGCCTTCGCAGAAGTACTTCATTGACGTCTTCTTGTATTCGACGGTTGAGAACAGGATGTCGTAGTCCGGCGCGTCCAGCTCCGCGGCCATCCGCGCCACAAGCGGGCCGACCTCGTCCGCCGTTCGCCCGTGCACCATGCCGAAGAGATTGTAGTCCCATTCCGGGAGGGGCGGGCGACGGTAGCAGTGCGAGACCTCGTGATACCGAGCCAGTGCCCGACCCGCCTCGTCCACTCGCTCGGGGGGGACCCGGAACACAGCCATCCCGTTGCCCTGAAAACCCAGCCGCCGGTGGGCCACCACCGCGCCGAAGCGACGAATCACGCCCGCGGCAAGCCACTCGGAAATCTGATCGAGCACGCGCTGCGTGGGCCAGCCCAGCCGTCGGGCCAGCTCCGCAAACGGCTCCGGAACCACCGGCAAGTCGTCCTGAATCAGCCTGACAAGCCCCTTCTGTCCCTCATCCAACCCGCGGGCATCCCCCACCCATCCGGGGTGCGGTGCGGGGGGTACAGGCGCCTCATCGCTGAGGGAGAAGACCACCCTCGTCTTGTAGATGGCTAGGGCAGGCAGGCTGTAGAAGTCCCGTATGCCGGTCTGCTGCTGGAGGTCATCGAGCGTGCCTTCGAGCTCGCCGGCCGACCCCGCGGTGAGCGTGAACCACAGGTTATAGGCGTTCAGGCGGCGGTAGTTGTGCGTGACGCCGGGCAGCCGGGTGACAAGCGCCGCGACCTCGACCAGCCTCTCGGCTGGAACCCGCGCGGCGACGAGGGTCGAGACGTAGCCGAGCCTCGCGGAATCGAACACGGGGCCGATGCGGCGGATCAGCCCGTCGGAGCGCAGCCGCCGAACGCGCCTGATGACCTGCTCGCCGTCCGCGCCCAGGCGCTGGGCCAGGGCGTCGAACGGCCGCCGGCAAACGGGCAGATCGGCCTGAATGACCGAGATGAGCTTCCGGTCCAGGGCGTCCAGATCACAGGCGGCGTCGGGTTCGGCGCCTGCCCCCGCCCGGCGGGGTTCGTAGACACAGTAGGGTTCTTCGTCCATGTAGTCGCCGGTGAGCGCGTAGGCCCTCGCGCGACACCCGCCGCAGACCTTGCGGAACTCGCAGTACCCGCATCGGCCGTGGTATGAGTCCACGTCGCGCACGCGCCGGAAAACCTCCGAGGTGTCCCAGATCTTGCGGAAATCGTAGCCCTCGTGCCGCACGTCCCCGCACTCCACGTCCAGAAAGCCGCATATCTGCACCTTACCCCGGT
>CAZXDF010000389.1:0-7793 GCA_964639345.1 uncultured candidatus Brocadiaceae bacterium
TTACATCCTCACCGACATGCAGAAGCTCGCGTGGACGGGCGACCTCGACGGCCTGCGCGAGGCCGTCCCGGACGACGTGCCCATCTTCCTGGTGGACGTGGGCCAGGACGTGACCGGGAACCTCGCCGTGGAGGATGTCAACTTCGGCCTCAAGGTCACCGTGCGCGGCGGCGTAAGCAAGATATACTGCGAGGTGCGAAACACCAGTCCGTCCGGCCTCGCGCGGAAGCTCACCCTGTTCGTGCGGGACAGGAAGGTGGCCGAGCAGGAGGTGACCGTCGCGGCGGGCGGACGCCGCACAGTCGTGTTCACCCACGTCTTTGAAGAAACCGGCATGCACCACGGCCGCGTGGAGCTCGACGCGGATGACTTCGAGCCCGACAACCGCCGATACTTCACCGCGCGCGTGCGGGAGAAGCTGCCCGTGCTGGTGGTAAACGGCGGGCCCTCGGTCATCCCCTACCGGGATGCCGCTTTCTATCTCAAGATGGCGCTCGATGCCAGCAGCCGGCGCGGAGAGAGGCTCTCCCCGCTGGAGGCCGAGATCGTGCCCGAGGGCGAGGCCGCCTCGCGGACGCTCGGCGAATACGGGTGCGTGATCCTCGTGGACGTGGCGCGCGTCGAGCCGGCCTGGGCCAGGCAGCTCGCGGCCTACGTGAGCGGCGGGGGCGGGCTGCTCATTTTCTGCGGCAGCCGCGTGGACGCCGCCTCCTACGACGTAACGCTTGGCGGCGTCGGCGAAGAAGCCGTGGACCTTCTGCCGGCCGGCCTGACGCGCGCGGTGAGCGCATCGGTGGGGGATGAGCCTTTCTTCCGCATCGTCGACGTCGACGTGCGCCACCCCGTCCTGCGCGACATCTCCGCCGAGATCACCTGGGACACCACGCAGGTCAAGCGTTTCTTCCGGACCGAGCCGGCGGAGGGCGGGGGCGATGGGACGCGCGCGCTCCTCTCGCTCGGCGACGGGCCGCTGCTGCTGGAGAGGAAGGTCGGCGGCGGAACCGTGATGCTGTTCACCAGCACCTGCACGCCCGAGTGGGGCAACATGCCGCTGAAGGCCTACTTCCTGCCGCTGGTGCATCAGATCGTCTACTACATGAGCCGCGCGAGGAGCGAGGCCGCGTCCACGCCGGTGGGAATGGCCTACGGTCTCAAGCTGCCGGAGGCGCGGGGCGAGGCGCTGGTGAAGTTCATTCCGCCCGAGCAGAAGGCCGGGGCCGCCGGGGATGAGCCGCCGCTGCGCACGGTTGAGCTGACGGTGGCGCCGGGCGAGGACAGGGCCGTCTTCCACGAGACCCTTGTGCCGGGCATCTATCGCACGGAGGCGCACGTGGCCGGCAAGGCGGTGCGCGGCATGTTCGCCGTGAACGTGCCGCCGCGTGAGAGCGAGTTGGAGAGGCTGTCCACCCGGGAGGCGGAGGCCCTGCTGGACCTGGACAACCTCGAGGTGGTGGCGGGCCCCGAACAGCTCGCCGCCGTGGTTGCGCGCGAGCGGCAGGGACTGCCGCTGTGGGACTACCTGCTGCTGGCAACGATCGTGGTTGCGGTGGTCGAGACGCTCGTGGCGAACGTGGTGCTCAAGCACTGAAGACTACGGACTTGCCACAGAGGCACAGAGAGCACGGAGGACGAATAGGGCAACGACAGTGGGCTCCTGACGGTGTAGAGGGAAGCCGATGGAACGATTGTGCGGGAGGGCCGTGTCCGAAGACGTTCCCGTTGTTTTTGAACCCGGTATTCCGTCGTTCTCATTGCCCTCTGTGGTCTCTGTGGCAGGCTTAACGTTGTCGTGTCTGGGCTGATGGAGAGGCAATGACGACCTGGGATCTGGCATTTGCGGGGACCTGGCCCGCGTGGCTGGTGATGGCCATCGCAGTGGCCGGTGCGGCCCTGGCGTACGCGTTCTACCGGGCCAAGCGAAGGCGGCTCACGCGGCGTACGTTCCTGGCCCTGGCGCTGCTGCGCACTGCGCTCCTGGCCGTCGCCGCGCTGTTCCTGCTCAAGCCCGTGATCCGCTACAGCCTCAGCGCGACCGAGCCGACCAAGGTGCTCGTGCTCCAGGACGTCTCCGAGAGCATGAGCATCAAGGACTCCGCCGGCGGCGGCAGCCGCCTCCAGGCCGGGATGGACCTGCTGCTGGGCGAGCAAGATGTCCTGGGCCGCCTCAAGGACGCGCACGAGGTTACGTTCTTCAGCTTCGGCGCCTTCACCGCGGAACTGGAGGCGACGCTCGATCTCGAGGCGGACCAGCGGGTCACGGCCATTGGCGAGGCCCTGAAGGAGGCGACTTCCCGCGTGGGGCCCCAGGACCTGGCGGGCGTTGTGCTCCTGAGCGACGGGGTGAACACCGCGGGCGAGGAGCCGCACAGGATCGCCCCGTTCCTGGGCGTGCCCGTCTACTGCGTCGCGCTGGGCGGGAAGGAGCGCGAGAAGGGGCGGTTCTTCGACATCGGCATCGCCTCCGCGCCCCGCGACCTCGAGTTCATCGTCAACAACAAGGCCACCGTGCGCGTGCGGCTGGCCAACTACGGGCTCGGCGGGTTCGCCGAGGACAAGCGGCGCATCAGGCTTTCCTTGAAGCGCGAAGATGAGAAGTTGGCGGAGGAGGTCGTCCAGTTCCCGCGCGTGAACGGCCGGCGGGAGGTTACGATCGAGTACGTGCCCCGCAAGCTCGGGCTACACCGCCTCACGCTCGCCCTGCCGGTGCTGCCCGGGGAGACCGTCACCGAGAACAACACCCGCGCCTTCACCGTGCGCGTGACCGACCCGAGGCTGCGCGTCCTGGTGCTGGAAGGAAAGCCGCGCAGCGAATACCGGTTCCTGCGCCGAACGCTCGAAAGCGACCCGAACGTGGAGCTGACCGGCGTGGTGAAGCTGCGCAAGGATAAGTTCCTGCTTCAGGGCGTGGACGCGGGCGTCGACCTATCGCGCGGGCTGCCGGCGAGGGGCGAGGACTTCAAGAAGTTCGACGTGATCATCCTGGGCGACATCGGGGCGGACGAGTTCGCCACGTTCCAGCTCGACCTGCTGGAGGCCTTCGTGGCCGACGGCGGCGGGCTGATGACCACCGGGGGCTACCATGCCTACGGGGCCGGCGGATACGCCGCGAGCGCGCTGGCCAAGGTGCTGCCGCTGATAATGGGCGGCAAGGCCGACGGCCACACCGAGCAGCCGTTCGCGCCGCGCCTCCTGCCGGGCGGCCGGGCGCACCCCGTGCTGGACGGGTGCGCGGAGTTCTTTCGCGAGGGCTCCGAGCGGGCCACGCTGGATGGCGCGAACCGCACCCTCGGCGCCAAGCCCGGCGCAACCGTGCTCCTGGTCCACCCGAGCGAACTCGCAGGCGGCGACGCCCTCCCGGTGCTTGCCGCGCAGCGCTACGACGCCGGGCGGGTGCTGAGCCTCACCGCCGACACCACGTGGAATTGGAAGTTCCGGGTCGAGGCACTCGGGCTGGACAGCCCCTATTACCGGTTCTGGCGCCAGGCTGTCCGATGGCTCGCGGATCGAAAGGAGGAGGACCTTAGCGGCGAAGTGTTGCTCGCCGCCTGGCCCAACAAGTTTGAGTACGCCTATGACGAGACCGTCCTGGTGGAGGCGAAGGTGCGCCGTCGCGATAAGCAGCCCCACGACGGCGCCGCGGTCGAAATGGAGGTCCACTACCCCGTGCCGATCCAGAAAAGGAACGACGAGGGGGAGGTCTACCTGGAGAAGAGCGCCACCATTCGGTTCAACCCCATCCCCCTGAGCCTCGGCCGGTATCAGGCGTCGTTGCGCCCGCCCGTGGGCGGCGTCTACAGGGCGGTCGTCAAGGCGTCGGACGAGGGGGGGATGCTGGCGCAGACGGAGCTCGAGTTCGCCGTCGGGCAGGCCACTAGCGAGTTCGACCGCGTGGATGTGGACGAGGTGGCGCTGCCGGCCCTGGCGGCGGAGACCGGCGGGGAGTTCCACACGCTGGCCACCGCCGGGCGGATCCCGGACGAGCTGGAGAGGCGCCGCCGGCGCGTCATCGAACAGAAGGAGATCGACCCCTGGAGCGCGCCGCTGTACTTCATGCCGCTCTTCCTGGCGTTCGCGACGGCCGAGTGGATCCTGCGAAAGAGGAGCGGGCTGAATTGACCGGGGTTAACGGGTTGGGCCTGGCAGCGCAAGACGGGTAGAATGGACGTGGAGGAGCCGCCCGGCAGGGTGCCGGGTATGGCCCGGCAGGTTGTGAAGCGGGTGGGACCGCGCGATGAGGACGATGCGACTGATACTGCTGGGAGCGATGCTGGCGGCCGCGCTCGCCGGGGGGGCGCGCGCGGGGGCCAACTGGCGCACGGCCGTGGTGGAGACAAGCGACGGGCGGAGCGTCGTGGGTGAGATGTATCTGCCGGGGGACAGGATATTCCTGACCCCCGCGAAAGGGGGCAAGCGATACACCGTCCGCCTCGGAACCGTCAAGAAGATCGAGACCGCCGTCGAGAGCGAGTCGGTCGAGAAGAAGTGGCTCTTCAAGGAGGACGGCCGCGCTGAGAAAGTCTACACGGGCGAGACCTATCCCGTGCGCCGGTTCCGGACGCGCGTGACCTTCCACGACGGCGAGACGCTCAGCGGCCATACCATGGGCAAGGTGCTCTACGTGCGGAGCGACGGCCGGACCGAGCGGTTCTTCCTGCGCGCCAAGATGGAGGGCAAGGTGGGCGAGACGCTCGAGGACCTGGTCTACGTGAAGGCCGTCACGATCATGGACGCGAAGGGTGGCGTGCTGGGCACGATCACCGGTCGCGTGACGGTGCCCGCGCCCGAGCGGCTGCTCAAGGTGCTCGCCATGAACCGCGGGGAAGGTTTCATCCTCGAGGCCGCCCTGGCCGGCGGCGGGGCCTTCCGCGTGCCGCACTGCACCGCCGGCACCTACGACCTCATAGCCGTCACCGACGGGAGCATCTACGTCTACTTCAGCCGGGAGACTGACCCCGGCTGCGCCCGCTTGGGCAGCAAGACGCTCGAAGAGATCCGCGCGTGGGCGGCGAAGATTCGCGATTTCTTCCACGTCCAGGACCCCCTCTACGGCGGGGGGGACGCGAAGCGCGCGTTCGTGCTCGTGCGCAAGGAGCGCTACGGCGGCACCTCCCAGAAGGGCGCGGAGCTGGTGCGCCGCTACGACGTATGGATCATGCACATGCCCAGGAAGCAGTGGCAGATCACCAAGCGCCTCTACGTCAACCGTGAGCTGACCGCGGACCGCGACGACCCGCGCGAGCGGATCGTCCTCAGCCCGCCCCTGGGCGGGCACGTGGTGGACGCCGAACACCGGAAGCTCAACCTCAAGCTCAAGCTCGGGCCGACCGAGAAGGCCCCTGCGCCGAGCGCAGTGGCCAAGGAGGATTAGCCGGCATGTCGACCGACACGAAAGCGAACGCCGGGCCCATGCGGGAGGTGCTCGAACGCCTGGCGGAGGCCCGCCGCATGTGGCGCACGGTGACGGTCGGCAGGGGCGTGTTCAAGGCGCTTGCGCTCGTGCTCATGCTGCTGCTGGCGGGGGTCGTGCTGGACAACCTTCTGGCGCTTCCGCGCGGGGCGCGGGCGGTCTTGAGCCTGGCGTTCATCGGGGCGTCGGCGTACCTCGCCCTCACCCACATCATCCGGCCTCTCGTGCGGGCGCTGAGCGATGAGATGGTGGCCACGCACGTTGAGCGGGCGTATCCCGAGCTGCACAACTGCCTGATCAACGCCGTTCAGCTAGGCCGCGAGCGGATCGCCGACCCGCTCACGCGCGGCATGGTCGCTGGGCAGTTGGGCGAGACCGCCCGGGCCGTGGAGGGGTGCGATGTGACGGCGTCCACCAGCCCCAGGGCGCTGCTGGGCTGGGGGGTTGGGGCGGCGCTGCTCGTCGTCCTGACCGCCGGTTACGCCTTCGCTTTCTCGGGCCGCTTCTCGAACGCCGTCCAGCGCTACGCGATGCCCCAGAGATACATCCCGCCCATCCCCAACACGCAACTTACCGTCTTTCCCGGCGATGCCGAGAGGCTCCAGGGGGAGCCGCTGCTGGTCGAGGCCCACGTGAAGGGCTCGCTTCCGGAGAAGGCGGCCGTCTACTTTGACGACGGCCAGGGGGCTACCGCGCACCGCCCGATGCCATTCGAGGGAAGCGTGTTCACCTACCGGTTCGACAACCTCCAGAAGGCCTTCAGCTACTGGGTCAAGGCGGGGGATGCGACGAGCAAGGAGTTCACCGTCACCGTGCGCGCGCGCCCCGCAGTGAAGGCCGTCAAGATCGCCTACGAATACCCCGCCTACATGGGCCTGGAGGACGGGACCGAGGTGAGCCGCACGGGCGCGGTGCGGGCGCCGGTGGGGACGGTTGCGCGCCTGGCGATTGCGGCCGACCGTCCGCTGGCCTCCGCGCGCCTTGAGGTGCGATACCTCGTCCCCGGCCAGGCGCCGGGCGCGGCGGACGCCGCCGTGCTCACCATGGAGAGAGCCGCGCCTCAGCTCGCCGCAGCCGAACTCACCGTGCGCCGCGACGGCGAGTATTTCATCCACCTCACGGACGAGGAGGGCATCCCGAATCTGCCGCTGGCCCGCCCGATTACGGCGCTGCCGGACGAAGCGCCCGCCGTGCGCGTCGCGGAACCCGGCAAGGACGTGGCCGTCGCGCCCGGGGCGAAGGTGGCGCTGCTGGCCGAGGCGCTCGACGACTATTCGCTGCGGGGCCTGACGCTTTTCGTGCAGCGCAGGGCCGGGGAGGCGCCCGCGCCCCTGCGCCGGTGGACCTACGAGGGCAGGGCGAAGGAAGTGCGCGAGGGAACCGTGCTGGACCTTGGGGAACTCGGCCTCGGGCCGGGGGCGCGGCTCAACTACTACTTCCAGGCCTTCGACGGCAGGCCGGGGCGCGACCCCGCCGCCGGGCGCAGCCGCGTGTACCAGATCACGGTCGTGGACCGGGCCGTGGCGGAAGAGGAGGAGCGGCGTCAGCGCGAGGCGCTGCGCGAGGTTGTGCGCAGGCTCATCAACATGCAAGAGGCAAACCTGGCGTCCACCCATTCCGCGAGTCGCTGGCCGAAGGCGAAGAACGTCGACATCGGCTCCGACGAGGCCGCGCGGGCCCGGTTTGTCGCCACGACGGTGTATGCCCTCGTCAAGGACCAGGAGGACATTTACTCCACCGCCCGCCGCGCCGTGGCGGACCACACGGGAGGCGCGGAGGCGGACATGGTGGATGCGCTGGCGAACATCACGGCGCACGAGATCGCCCGGGCCGTCGAGCGCCTCCAGGCCCTGAAGGACGCCGCGAGCAACGAGGCCGTGCTCCAGTCCGCGCAGGAGGCCGTCGCAGTCCAGCAGGAGATCATCGCCCTCCTGAAGAGGCTCCTGGAGAACGCGCGCGCCCTGCTGGCCGAGCGGCTGGCCGAGCAGGGGCGGAAGGAAGAGCTTTCGGAAGAGCTCGAGGATCTGATGAGCACCAGGGAACGCGCCGAGCGGATGCTGGAGCAGGTCCGGGATTTTCAGGACGAGCAGCGCGATGTCATCGAGATGAGCAAGCAACTCGCCGAGGAGCCGGTGGACGATTTCACCGAGGGCGACGAGAAGACGCTCGAGGAGATCATCGAGACCGAGCTGGAATGGGCCAAGTACTTCCAGCAGGCCGCCACCGACCTGAGCAAGCTGCCGCCGCAGGACTACTCGCTCGCGGGCATGGCCAAGGAGTACCTGGAGGTCTACAGCGAGGTGCTTAAGGCCGCCGACGCGGCGCAGATGAAGGCGATGGAGATCGCCGTGCCGCTTGAGGATGGCGGCCTGGAGCTGGCCGAGGA